>NZ_JAALDU010000329.1 GCF_014145015.1 Dietzia sp. E1
ACGTCGACGGTCGTGGTCATGTGGTTCTCCCAGGATCGGCCGCGGGGTCCACCGCGGGGTCGGGGCGGCCGTACACCGTGCGGACCCACATGTCCGCGGCGACGGTGAGCAGCGGTTCCCGGGGGCGGCCCGGGTCGTAGGCCAGCTGCTCGAGGACGGTCTCGTTGATGTGGATGAGCCCCACGGCGAGCGCGTCGGCGTCGACGCCCTCCGGGGCCCGGCCGGCCGCGCGCTCGGCGCGGAGGAATTCGGCGATCTGCACGGCGAGGGCCCGGCGGCCGTCGTCCCACAGGTCACGGGTCTGGGCGTGCTTGCTGCGCGCGGTGAGCAGGGCCCGGTAGATGTGGGCCTTGTCGAGGACCCGGTCGGTCAGCCGCTCGAGCGCGGCGGTGACCCGGGTGCGGAAGTCCCCCTCGCCGCGCACCGCCGTCTCGACGGCGGCGTCGGCCTCGTCCTGCACCATCGCCAGCAGCACGCCCACCGCGGCGGCCTTGGAGTCGAAGTAGAAGTAGAACGCCGACCGGGTGATGCCGGCGGACTCGGTGAGGTCGGCCACCGAGATGTCGTCCAGCGCGGTGGTCTTCAGCCGGTCGTCGAGCGCGGCGAGCAAGGCCTCGCGCCGCCGGTCGCCTCGCGGGGAGGTGGCGCCGGCCGGCGCCGCGGGTGTCATGTCGTCACCTTGGGCCGGAGGGCGGGTCCGTGGGCGCGGGCGCGGTCGAGTCCTCGGGGTATCTCACGGGTACGCATGTCGTGTTCATACAGGAAGTAGTCGACCTGCTGCTGATGCCGGGGCGTGTCGAGCATGTGGCCGATGTACTTCTTCTCGTCCTCCACGATCACCCGCTTCATCTCCTCGACCGGCGGGGTGCGGTAGAGGCCGGCCGCCCACGCGGCCACGAGCCGGGCCTGCGCCTCGACGAACGGGAAGAGGGTGGGCGTGGCCTGGGCGAACCCGACGAAGGCCAGGTCCTCGACGCCCGGGGTGAACATGCGCTTGTACAGCGGCACGTGGTTGTGCTCGTCGGCGCTGAGGAAGTCTCGGTCGAAGAACGGGAACGTGGTGTTGTACCCGGTGGCCTGGATGATGACGTCGAACTCGGTGCTGGTGCCGTCGGCGAAGTGCACGGTCCGGCCGTCGAGGCGGTCGATGTCGCCCTTGGCGGTGACGTCGCCCGAGCCCAGGCGCAGCGGCAGTTCGACCGACTGCGTGGGGTGGGCTTCGAAGAACTTGTGGTTGGGCTTGGGCAGCCCGTACGACTCCGGGCGCCCGGCCGACATCGGCTGCATCGTCTGGATGACCTTGCGCTGCCACGAGTACGGCAGGTACGGGAACGTCGCGAAGTACTTGTCGGCCGGTTTGCCCGCGATGTACTTGGGTACGATCCAGGCGCTCGACCGGGTCGAGAGCGTGACCTCGTTGCGCATCACCTTGGACGAGAGCTCCACCGCGATGTCGGCGGCGCTGTTGCCCAGGCCCGCCACGAGGATCTTCTTGTCCATGAGGTGCAGCGGGGTCCACAGGTCGATGTAGGCGTGGGAGTGGATCATCTCGCCGGTGAACTCGCCGGGGAAGTCGGCGAACCGCGGGTCCCAGTGGTGCCCGTTGCCCACCACGAGGGCGTCGAACTGGTGCGACTCCGTGGGGCCCGTGCCGTCCGCGCCCGCGGTGGTGAGCTCCCAGCCGCCCTCCGGCAACCGCTCGGCATGCATGACGCGCGTCTCGAACTCGATCGATCCGAGCAGGTCGAAGGCCTCGGCGTAGTCGTCGAGGTACTGCTTGATCTGCGAGTGGTGGGGGAAGTCCGGGAACTCCTCCGGCATGGGGAAGTCGCGGAAGCTCAGCTGGTGCTTGGAGGTGTCGATGTGCAGTGAGCGGTACGCGCTCGAGCTGCCGTTGGGGTTGTCGAACGCCCAGTTGCCGCCGATCCGGTCCGATGCCTCGAAGCACACCACGTCGATCCCGTAGTCGCGCAACATCTTCACCGTGGTCAGGCCGCTGATGCCCGCGCCGATCACGGCGATCCTGCAGGTCGAAGTCATACGAACCCCTTCGGCGCGGTCCTCGGCGAGGCACACTCACCAGGACAGAGAGCTATGGCGCGCATCACACTATGGTTCGTGTTGACGGCCGTCAACGGCTTCCTCTGCCGGGGTGTCGCGCACGGTCGGCGCCCCCTGTCGACCCGAGGGGAGGCCACATGGTCCATGACGATGCCGATGACGATGCACAGGTCCGCGCCGCCGGCGGCGACGTGGCCACCGGCCGTGGGGAAGTGACCGGCTATGCCCGCGCGGCGGTCGTCGTGGGCGGCGCCTCGGGTATCGGCTGGGCGACCGCCCGCGCCCTCGCGGCGGCCGGGTGGTGGGTGACGATCGCCGATCTCGACGCCGA
>NZ_JAALDU010000330.1 GCF_014145015.1 Dietzia sp. E1
GCCCAGGTGGGGGCGGACCTGCCGCGGGCGGTCCCGGGGCAGGTCCCGCGCCCGGTGGGACGGCGGGGTCGGGTGCGGGGGCGCTCTCGTCGTCGTCGACAGGGACAGCCCAGACCGGTCGCGCCGGGGCGATGCCGATGGGCGGCGTGATGGGCGCGGCCAACGCGGGCCAGAACAGTGATCGGCGAGGCCACACGCCCGCGAGCTACCTGACCAACGCCACCAACACCACCGCCATCATCGGCGAACCGGTCAAAGTCGCCCCGGCCGTGCTCGGACGTCCGCGCGCCGAAGAGCCCGCGCCCACGGACGATGCCTCCGAGCCGTACCGCGGGCGCACCCTCGGCCGCGACTACACCGGCGGAGGCGCGACCCAGGCCTGGGGAGGCGCGACACAGGGCTAACCCGGAACCGGCGAGTCCACCCGCTCGCGAAGGTGGCCCGCGGCCGCGGGACGCCGCTGCCCCCGTCACTCCACGCGTCGGAGACCTGTCGGCGCCGGGAACGGCACCACGATCTCGCGACCGACCTCCTCGATCGCACCGGTGAGGGCGGTGCTCAGCACGATGCGGTCGTCGTAGACATGGGCGATGCGGACGACGGTCTCGCGGCCGCCCTCGTCCATGACAAAGCGATCCATGAGGAACCGCAGGCCCACCCGCTCCAGGACCTGCTCGGCCTCGTGCCAGTCGTCGACCGGATCCATCGGCCGGCCCAACCTGTCAATCGGCACGACCAGCGGCTCGGCGACCGTCATGTCGATCCAGCCGACCACCTCGCCGTCGTCACGCCGGTGCGGCACCCACGACGCGGGGATCACGACCGCCCCACCGGATCCACCACCCGGGTCACGCGGTGACCACCGCCTCCATGACGAGGAACGCCACCAACGGCACGACCGGGGTCGCCACCATCGCGGCCACCACCAGCCAGAACCGTCGACGCCACCACATCAGCCCCACGAACGCTGCGACGGTGACGACCCACGCGGTGATCGGCGTGGCCGCCATGATGGTCTGCCAGCGCGGCTCGCAGATGAGCTCGGTGCTCTCGCGGAAGCAGGTGTCGGCGAGCATCGCGGACAGGCCACCGAAGAGCAGCGCGAGGAAACCCACCGCCACGGCCTCGACGACGTACATGGACAGGCCCAGGCCCCATCGCGCGCGCACGGGATCGCGACCGGCGCCACGGCGACCCTCGCCGCCCGGATCCGCGCCGCCGGTCATCGCCGCGTCAGAACTTGCGGAAGGTGTGGCCGAGCAGCTTCTTCCCGCCCTCGGCGAGCTTGCCCGCCTTGGCCGCGGTCGGGATGAGCGACAGCGCGTTGAGCCGCGACGTGACGTGCAGCCGGGCGGCCCGCTCGGCGTTCTTCCAGCCGCGGGCGGCGAACGCGTCGGCCTCGCCGGCGAAGAAGCGGGCCTCCTCGTCGAACCGCCGACCGTCGAGGGCGCGGACGGAGGAATCGGAGGCGGAGTGCCGGCGGTAGAGGAACGCCAGCGTGGGGTCGTAGATCATGTGACCGCCGCCGGTGATGACGTCCACCAGCAGCGCGAGGTCCTGCACCACGTCCAAGCCCTCGCGGAAGCCGATCCGCTTGACCCACTCGGAGTTCCACGCCAGCGACGGGAAGTAGGTCCAGTTTCCGTGCATGAGCGAGGTCATGAGCTTCTCGCCGTGCAGGACGGTGCGGCCCTGGGTCTTGGGCTGGGTGAACGCCTTGACCGAGTCGGACAGGCCGCGCACGGGCGCTCCGTGCTCGTCGATGACGCTGACGCCCACCTCCATGACGGCGGCGTCGGGCACGGCGGCGAACCCGTCGGCCACGACCTGCAGGTAGTTGGGCAGCATGACGTCGTCGGCGCCCATGATCACCACGATCGGCGCGGTGACCATGTCCACGCACTTGCGGTAGTTGCCGTTCGCGCCGAGGTTGACCTCGTTCTTCTCGTACGAGACCCGCTCGTCGCGCGCGGTGATCTCGCCCATGTAGCGGGCCGGCTCGGGATCCGGGTAGCCGTCGTCCACCACGACGAGGCGGAAGTCCCGGTAGCTCTGGGCGAGGACACTGTCCACGGCCTTCTTGAAGTGGTCGACGTCCCCGTAGTACGGGAGCATCACGTCAATGGCCATCAGGGGAACCGCCGTCCTTCTCTTCACCGGGTTGTCCGACTGATCGCATAGTATCGACCCGCGATGACGGGTGACAGTGTGCGGGATGGCGAGCCGGGCGCGGCGGACGGGCAGGCGGACGGCCTGAGCCCCGTCGGTAACCGCGATGTGTGGCTCATCGTGCCGTGCTTCAACGAGGGCACCGTGATCGAGGAGGTGCTCGCCAGCGCGCGCGAGACGTTCCCCAACATCGTGGCGGTGGACGACGGTTCGGCCGACGACTCGGCCGCGGCCATCCACCACGCAGGGGCGCACCTCGTGCGGCACCCGGTGAACCTCGGCCAGGGCGCGGCCATCCAGACAGGCGTTGAGTACGCCCGCGCCCAGCCCGGCGCGCGGTACTTCGTCACGTTCGACGCCGACGGCCAACACCAGGTCAAGGACGTGCAGTCGATGGTCGGCCGGCTGCGCACCGAACCGATCGACATCATCGTCGGCACCCGCTTCGGCCGCCCGCGCGGCGAGGACGACCAGGTGCCGCTCATCAAACGGCTCGTCCTGCGCACGGTCGTACTGCTCAGCCCCCGCACCCGCCGACTGGGCCTGACCGACGCGCACAACGGCCTGCGCGTGTTCAACCGCCGCGTCGCCGAGGAGCTCAACCTGCGGATGAACGGCATGAGCCACGCCAGCGAGTTCGTCGAGCTCATGGACTCGCACGGCTGGCGGGTCGCCGAGCAGCCGGTCGACATCCTCTACACCGAGTACTCCATGTCCAAGGGGCAGTCGCTGCTCAACGGCATCAACATCCTCTCCGACGGCTTCGTGGGACGGAGACTGCCCCGATGATCAAGGTCCTGCTCCTGCTGGCCGGCGCCGCGCTGGTCCTGTTCTTCCTGGCCAACCGCCGCAAGGCGCGCGCCAAGGCGGGCGTGAAGATCGGGTTCGTCCTGTTCGTGGTGTTCATGGTCTACGCCGTGATCCGCCCCGACGACCTCACGGTGATCGCCAACGCGCTGGGCGTCCAGCGTGGCACGGACCTGGTGCTCTACGCGCTGGTCATGGGCTTCGCCTTTGTCACCGTCTCCACGTACGTGCGGTTCCGCGAGCAGGAGCTGCGCTACTCGCGGCTGGCGCGCACCATCGCGCTGCAGAACGCCGTGCGTCCCGACGACCGGGTCGACGTCCGCGCGATGAAGCCGGCGGCGGACGACGACCCGCTGCGGCCCTGACCCCGCCCGTGGACGACGCCGTGCGGGGCGAGGCCGTGCGTGGCGAGGCCGCGCGTGCCGAGGC
>NZ_JAALDU010000331.1 GCF_014145015.1 Dietzia sp. E1
CGCCCACCCGGTCGGCGAGGGTGTTGAGCGCCGGCCCGTCCGGCAGCACCGGGTGCGCGGACCGCGCCAGGTCGGCGGCGTTGGCCCGCTCGAGCAGCACGGGCACGGCGAAACCCTCGATGCGGGACAGCGGCACCCCCGCGTCGGCGGCGACCTCCTCCGGGGAGGCCCCGTGCCGGATCCGGTCCTGGATCTCACGGGGACGCAGCGTGCCGGTCACAGGCGCCCGGTCCGACCCGCCGGCCACGAACTCACCGCGCGCGGCGGCTCGGAAACGGTCGTCGAGGGGCAGGGTGAACTTCTCACCGGAGTCCGGGACCTCGCATTCGACGACCGACGACTCGGTGTCCACACCGATGATCCTCAGCTTCCGCATGCCGCCTCCTCGACTCCTCGCGGCCCCGTCGGCGGCCTGAGCTGCTCCGCTGCCCGGGGCCTGGGCGCGTCCCCACATGGTAGGGCAGCGCAGCCCACCCGGCGCGCGGACGGGCCGGGTGGGCTGCGGAAAAGTACGGGCCCGGCCGGAGGGGGCCGGCGTGCCCGGGGGCGGCTCAGGAGAGCTGGCCGACCACGTGGTCGATGCAGCGGGTCAGCTGCGTGACGTCCTCGGGCTCGATCGCCGGGAACATGCCGATGCGCAGCTGGTTGCGGCCCAGCTTGCGGTACGGCTCGGTGTCGACGATGCCGTTGGCGCGCAGGGTCTTGGCGACCTTCGCGGCGTCGATCTCCTCGGCCAGGTCGATCGTGCCCACCACCTGCGACCGGTGTGCGGGCTCGGCGACGAACGGGGTGGCGTAGTCGCTGGCCTCGGCCCAGTCGTACAGACGCGAGGACGAGTCCTTGGTCCGCGCGACGGCCCAGTCGAGCCCGCCCTGGTCGTTCATCCACTCGATCTGCGAGGCGAACATCAGCAGCGTCGCCACGGCCGGGGTGTTGTACGTCTGGTTCTTGCGCGAGTTGTCCACCGCGGTGGGCAGTGACAGGAAGTCCGGGCACCAGCGGTCGGTGGCCGCGATCTCGTCGACCCGCGCGAGGGCTGCGGGGCTCATGATCGACACCCACAGGCCGCCGTCGGAGGCGAAGGACTTCTGCGGGGCGAAGTAGTAGACGTCGGCGTCCGCGATGTCGACGGGCAGTCCGCCGGCGCCGGAGGTGGCGTCGATCGCGACGAGCGCGTTCTCCGAGCCCGCCGGGCGGGACACCGGCACCATCACGCCGGTGGAGGTCTCGTTGTGCGCCCAGCCGATGAGGTCGACGGACGGGTCGGAGGTCGGCTCCGGCGCCGAGCCGGGGTCGGCCGAGATGACGATCGGGTCGGCCAGGAACGGCGCGCCGCCGGTGACCTTGGCGAACTTGGAGGAGAACTCGCCGTAGGTCAGGTGCAGCGACTTCTCCCGCACCAGGCCGAACGCGGCGGCGTCCCAGAACGCGGTGGTGCCGCCGTTGCCCAGCACGACCTCGTAGCCCTCGGGGAGGGAGAACAGCGAGGACAGGCCGTCGCGCACCCGACCCACGACGTCCTTGACCGGGGCCTGGCGGTGGCTGGTGCCCATCACCGTGGTGGCGGCGTCGGCGACGGCCGAGATCTGCTCGGGGCGGACCTTGGACGGACCGCAGCCGAAGCGGCCGTCGGCGGGCTTGAGGTCGGCGGGGATGGAGGGCAGCTGATCGCTCATGCTCTTGGGATGCCGTTTCGGTGTCGTCGGGTGGGTCGTGCTCCATGGTAGTCCGGCCGGGCCCCGGGCCCGGAGTACCGTCTGGGGTCATGGAGGAACCGGTCCTGGAACCCACCGATTTCGACACCATGCGCGTCGGGTACGGCCTGCACGCGCGGCTGGACGTGGCCGACCTCGCCGGCGGGTGGTTGCCCCTGTTCACCGAGTGGTTGGACGAGGCCGGCCGGCGCGGCGTCCGCGAACCCAACGCCATGGTGCTCGGCACCGTCGGCGCCGAGGGACGGCCGTCGACCAGGACCGTCCTGTGTAAGGGCGTCGACGAGGGCGGGGTGACGTTCTTCACGACGACGACGTCGCGCAAGGGCGTCCAGTTGGCGCAGACCGGGTACGCGTCGGTGACCTTCCCCTGGCTGATCGCCGAGCGTCAGGTGCACATCGAGGGCGCCTGCCATCCGATCGACCGGGCGGACAGCCTCGCGTACTGGCGCACCCGGCCGCGAGGGTCGCAGGTCGCCGCCTGGGCGTCCGAGCAGTCGCGCCCGGCGGAGTCGGTGGCCGAGCTCGAAGCGCTGTACGCGACGGCGGCGCACCGCCTGGCCGACGTCGACGAGATCCCCATGCCCGACCGGTGGGGCGGGTACCGGGTGGTCCCGGACCGGGTGGAGTTCTGGCAGGGCGGGCCGGACCGGTTCCACGACCGTGTCGAGTGTCTGCGGGACGGCGACCGGTGGACCGCCCGGCGGCTCCAGCCCTGACGCCGGGCCGCGGGGGCCGCCCGGGCGACGGTCGGGGCGCCGCCCGGTCCGCGGGGGGACCTGTGGCGAACTCCCTTCGAACCACGAACGGCGGTCACGGTAGGGTGTGGCACAGCACATTCGTGGCGGAACTCGACCGCCGGGACCAGTCGTCGGAGAGGGAATCGCGTGACCGCAGGCTCGAACGGTTCGGACCGCAAAGCAACACTGTCCTACCCCGGCGGTGAGCTCGAACTCGACGTGGTGGAGGCGAGCTGCGGTAGCGACGCGATGCAGCTGGGTTCGCTGCTGGCCGACACGGGGATGACCACGCTGGACGTGGGGTTCGTCAACACCTCCGCGTGCACCTCCTCGATCACCTACATCGACGGCAACGAGGGCATCCTCCGGCACCGCGGGTACCCGATCGACCAGCTCGCCGAGAACGCGTCGTTCCTCGAGGTCTCCTACCTGCTGATCTACGGCGAGGATCCCACCGAGGCCCAGCTCGCCGAGTTCACCGACAAGGTGCTCGGGGAGACCGCGCTGCCCGGCCAGATGATGCCGCTGCTGCAGGCCTTCCCCCGCGACACCCACCCGATGCCCGTCCTCTCCGCCGGCGTGAGCCTCTTCGGCACCCACGGTGACGACCTGGACATCGACGACCCCAAGGCCGTCGACCTGGCGACCGCGCGCCTGCTGGGCCGCGGCCCGACGCTGGCCGCCGCGATCGAGCGCATCCGCAACGGCCACGAGGCCATCGACCCGGACCCGTCGCTCGGGTACGTCCGCAACTTCCTGCGGATGACGTTCGGCCCGGACTACGAGATCACCGACGAGGTTGCCAAGGCCCTCGACATGCTCCTCGTCCTGCACGCGGACCACGAGCAGAACTGCTCCACCTCCACGGTGCGGATGGTCGGCTCCTCCGAGGCGCCGCTGTACTCCTCGATCACCGGCGGCATCAACGCCCTGTACGGCCCGCTTCACGGCGGCGCCAACCAGGCCGTGCTCGAGATGCTCGAGCGGATCGAGTCGGAGGGCGGCGACGCCACCGATTACATGGACCGCGTCAAGAACAAGGTCGACGGCGTCAAGCTGATGGGCTTCGGTCACCGCGTCTACAAGAGCTACGACCCGCGCGCCCAGATCGCCAAGAAGCACGCCCACGCGCTGCTGTCCCAGAGCAACGACCCTCTGCTCGAGATCGCGCTCAAGCTCGAGGAGACCGCGCTGGCCGATGACTACTTCGTCGAGCGCAAGCTCTACCCGAACGTCGACTTCTACACCGGCCTCATCTACCGTGCGATGGGCTTCCCGACCGACATGTTCACCGTGCTGTTCGCGCTCGGTCGCATGCCCGGCTGGATCGCCCACTGGCGCGAGATGCGCGAGGATCCCTCCACCAAGATCAACCGCCCGCGCCAGGTCTACACCGGCCCGGCCGAGCGGAGCTTCACCCCGATCAGCCAGCGCTGAACCCGGGATTCCCACCCCAGGAGAACATCATGGACAAGCCCGAGATCGACATGCCGACGGGCCCCGCGCCCACCGACCTCGTCACCGAGGACCTCACGGTGGGCGACGGCGCGGAGGCGGTCGCCGGCGGTAACGTCACCGTGCACTACGTGGGGGTGGACTACGAGACCGGTGAGCAGTTCGACTCCTCCTGGGATCGCGGCGAGTCCATCACCTTCCCGCTGAACGGCCTCATCCAGGGCTGGCAGGAGGGCATTCCGGGGATGAAGGTGGGCGGACGCCGCCAGCTGGTGATCCCGCCGGACAAGGCCTACGGCACCTCTGCGGCCCTGCACCCGCTCGGCGGCAAGACTCTCGTCTTCGTGATCGACCTGCTCGACGCCTGATCGGGCGGTCCCGGAAGCCGACAGCGGCGCCCCGTCCTCCTTTCTCGGGAGGGCGGGGCGCCGTCGTCTGTCGGGATGGAGCAGGGCGACTCGCCCGCGTCCCGGCCCGCGCCCACCGCCTGACCCGGCCTGCGCCTG
>NZ_JAALDU010000332.1 GCF_014145015.1 Dietzia sp. E1
ACCACGAAGTACGCTTCACCTACCGAGTGCTTTCTGCTGGAGAACATGGAACCTTAGACAAGTCCCAGTTTCCCCTGCTCAGGAAGCACTTCGGTCTATTTTCGCCCAGCGATCCGCAGATCCCCATGAAACACCCAGGCTAAGGTTCGGAGATGTAGCGCTGGAGGATCGCGTGGACCGCCCGCAGGGTGTCGGTGACCCGTGTCGATCCACCCCGAACTCGGTGGTGGACCATCTGGTCAGTGGCAGATCATGGTCAGCTGGGTGTGAACACGCCAGTGCCTTGACCTCGGCGACCTCGACCGGGGTGAACACCCGCGGTCGCCCCGGTCGGGGCCGATCCTCAAGCCCCTCCAGGCGCTCGAGGCAGAAGCGATGCCGCCAGCGGCGTGCGGTGTCCTCACACACCCCGACCTCGCGGGCGATCGCAGCGTTCGCGTCACCGTCTGCCAGCGGCGAGCACGATCCGGGCCCGCAGCACCTCACGGTGTGGACAACTCGCGGCGTTCGCGCGGCGGGTCAGCTCGTCGCGTTCTTTGTCAGTGAGGATGACGACATCAGCGCTGGTGGGAGACATATTCATTTCTGACGCACCCAGCATCGCCAGCCAAGTCGCCACGCCGGAACAAGCCGAAATTCGAGTGCGAAACCAGTGGCGGTGATGATGGAGACCATGGCGAAGATCCCCGACTCGACCCAGACGTCACTGAGACAAAAGCTCCTGGCTCGCGCTACCGAACGCTGGCCCCAGATCCAGACCCTGCATACCCGCTACCGCGCCGGGTTCGCCTACATCGACGCCACCTTGACCCACGGGGAAGAGTTGAAACTCTGCCGGCTGCGCTACGCCGGATCAGCCAGCCAATGGGGATTCGCGATCTACCGCGCCAGCCACAACGACTACCAGCAAGCCGCCCTGCCAGGCGGATGGCCCTCAGGCACTCCCGAAGAAGCCCTCGACACCGCCTGCGGCCTCTACCTCGGCGACCCCACCGCCTGGCTCCCAGACCCCCGACGAACTAACGGAGACACCCACTAGGAGACTGCTGAACAATCAGGGTGTCCGCCCCGCG
>NZ_JAALDU010000333.1 GCF_014145015.1 Dietzia sp. E1
GACCGGTCGACATGACCACGCCCGACGGGCACCGGGTGTGCTCGGACCGCTTCATGGTGGCGGTGTGCGCGTGTCGGCGCAGCAAGAACTACCCGCTGTGCGACACCAGCCACCGCCGCAAGGTGCGCCCGACCGACACGGACGACGCGCAAGGCTGATCGCCCAATCAGAAATCCGCTACTCCGAGTGGGGATCCGCTACCCCTGTGGGAGTAGCGGATCAGGAGCGGGAGTAGCGGATTTCGGGCAGTGGCTGAGCGGGCGGGGCTGAGCGGGAGTAGCGGATTCCGGGCGGGGGCCGCGTCGGCCCCGCGCCCCGCAGGGGTCGTCGCGCGTCAGGGCAGGAGCGAGGACTCCCCGCGCTTCCACGCCGCGAGCATCTTGGCGGCCGCGAGGTCGTCGAGGTAGTCGAGCGCCCGCATCCCGAACACGATGTCGGCGGCGAGCTCGGGCTCGCGTCCGACCAGGTCGCCCACCACGTCGTGGCGCATGACCTGCTCGTGCACCGCGTCGGCCTCGACGTGCTCGGCGTAGAAGTGCACGCACTCCTCGGGAGCGTCCATCCGTCGCAAGCCCGCCACCAGGCGCGCGGACCCCGGCGACGAGGTGATCTCGATCGCCGCGAAGTGCCCGATCGCGGCGCCGCGCAGCGACCGGTGCAGGCCGAACATCGACATGAGGTTGACCGTCGACAGCGTCTCGGCGCTCACCCGGTCGATATAGCCGAGGTACGACGGGTCCAACCCGGCCGCGCTCATGAGGTCCGCCCACAACTGCTGGTGGACGCGATCTCCGCGGCCACCACCGAACTCGTCGAACTCGACGGCCACGAACGACGCCTTGGCCTGACCCTGCAGCCGCGGGATCGCGAACGCGTGCGGATCCCCCTCCTTGAGGTGGTACAGCGAGCGGTGGGCGAAGTACTCGCGGATCTGATCCCAGGTGCCCTCGTCCTTGAAGTACCACGACGGGCCGGTGCCGGAGGTGGCCTCGACCGACATCGCGTCCATCTCGGCCACCGGGTCGTCGCCCGGCTCGACCGTGCCGCGCAGGTGCTCGAGGAACACCCGCTCGAGGTCTCGACGCATCCGCAGGAGCTCCGGGTCCCACTCGAGTTCGGCATCGACGCCATTGAAGCCCCGGTAGTGCAACTCGTACAACGTGTAGAGCGTCAGCTGCAGGTCGCGGCCCAGCGGCTCGATGTCGGCCGACACCGCCGGCAGGCCGCCCGTGCGCCCGGTCGACAGCGCCCCGATCACCGCGTCGGACAGCGGCCCACACGCGCGGGGCAGCGGCGGCGCGGTCGTGGTGGCGTCGTTCACGGGGGCGAGGTCGGCGGGTGCGGCGGTCATGCCCCTTGTCTACCCTCTCGACCGGTCATCCTCCACCTGCCGAGAGGACTCGGAGTCGCCGTCCGCGATGACGCCCCCGCGCTCCGGGGCCCCGTCGTCGTCGACCTCTCCGCGGCTTTCGCCGCCGGCGGCCGTGTCGACACCCGGATGCTCCCCGTGCCCCTGTTCGCCGTGGCCCTGTTCGCCGCGGCTCCGCTCGCCGTAGCTCCGCTCGCCGTGATGCTGCGTGTCATGGCCGCGGGCGTCGTCGTTGTCGTCGTCGTTGTCGTCGTCGTTGTCGTCGTCATGCTCGCGCTCGATCCGCTGCTGTTCCTGCTGCTCGTCGGGGTCGCCCTCACGGCTCTGGTAGCTGTCGAACATCTTGCGGCGCTCGTGCCACCGCAGGCTGTAGGTGGACTCGCGGACCACGTTCTCGTCGTCGAAGTTCGATCCCAGGGCGCCGGCGAAGGCACCCAGGCAGCTGGACAGCCACGCCAGATGGACGTAGTCGAGCAGGACCGCGGGTCGGTCGAGCTGCGTCGCGAGGTAGTCCGCGTCCATCACGGTGAGCGCCAGGACGAACATCGCCGCGAACAGACCGACGAACATGATGCCCACACCCGCCCCGACCGTGAGGACCGTGGCCGCGTTGTCCATCCGTCGGTTGCCGGGCGTGAAAGCGTCGTTCCGACGGGTCCAGAGTCCGTTGCGCAGGATGAGCCACAACACGAGGGTGAGCACACCCATCATGCTGATGAGCAGCAGTCGGAGCGCGTGCAGCTCCACCGCGAGAGAAGCGATGCTGCCGTAGAAGATGCCGAAGGCACCGGAGCCCGCCCCGGCGGCCACGACACCGGACAGCGTCGTCACCATCCGGGTGGGTCGGTTGTTGTGCACCATGCCCGCGAGCAGGCGGGCCCGGTTGGCGAACCCGCGCCGGTGCGCCGGGGGCAGGTCGTCGGTGCCGGGCACGCCCAGTCCGTCTCGGTGGGTCCCCGAACGGACCAGCCCGAGCGCCAACTCGCGGACCTTCGACCGCACGCGGAAGACCCCCAGCACCGGCACACACACCAGGGCGGCCGCGGTCGAGCCGCTGACGTCGTACAACACCGGCACGCCGTCGGGGTGGGTCGCCAGGTCCGTCAGATAGAGCACGAAGTCCCACCCGTGCTGCTGCAGCAGGCGGGGGGCGTGCTCGGTGAGCCGGATCTCCCCCTCCGGTCCGAGCGGGAGGGTCTCCTGGTCGACCTCCACCCGCCAGCGTCCGCCCAGTTCGCGGCCCAGGTCCTCGGCGAGATCGTCGGCGATCGCCACGGCGATCCGGCGCGGCACGCCGGGGTCGGCCATGAGCCCGACGGTCGCGAACGCTCCGGAATCGGTCTGAGTCTGCTCGTCCACCCCACCATGATGCGGATCGGAGGCGCCCGCGGGACGGATCGGTCACCGCCCGCCCGCGACCGGGCGGGTCCGACGGCGATTCGGTTGCGGGGCCCGGGGGGCTCGCGTTACATGGGGCACGTACGCGAGTACGGGAGGTGGCATGTCGGAGCCGGAGAACCAGCAGTCCGGGCCGGATCGGCCCCGGGGGTCCAGGCCCGAGCTGGCGAGGTACGGCTCGCCGCTCAACTGGCCCGTGTTACGCCAGCTGGCCGGGTCCGACCTGCTCGGCCGCGGCAGCGCCACCCGTTCGCGCCGCTCGCTAGAGATCACCCCTCGTACGAAGACGGCCGACAAGGTGGTCAAGAGCGTCTGCCCGTTCTGCGCGGTCGGGTGCGCCCAGGACGTCTACGTCTCCGACGGCAAGGTCGTCCAGATCGAGGGGGATGACGACAGCCCCATCTCGCGTGGTCGCCTGTGCCCCAAGGGATCCGCGAGCAAGCAGCTCGTGACCAACCCCGAGCGCATCACCACGGTCCTGCACCGCAAGCCGTACGCCACCGAGTGGGAGGAACTGGACCTCGAGACGGCGATGGACATGGTCGCCGAGCGCGTCCTGGCCTCGCGGGACGAGTTCTGGGAGGACACGGACGACAAGGGCGACACGGTCCGGCGCACCCGCGGCTTCGCCAGCCTGGGTGGGGCGACGCTGGACAATGAGGAGAACTACCTCATGAAGAAGCTCTACACGGCGCTCGGCGCCATCGAGGTGGAGAACCAGGCCAGAATTTGACACTCCTCCACCGTTCCCGGTCTGGGAACCTCATTCGGGCGTGGTGGTGCCACGAACTACCAGCAGGATCTGGCCAACGCTGACTGCATCGTCATCCAGGGCTCCAACATGGCCGAGGCCCACCCCGTGGGTTTCCAGTGGGTCATGGAGGCCAAGCGGCGCGGCGCGACCATCATCCACGTGGACCCGCGGTTCACGCGCACCAGCGCCCTCGCGGACCTGCACGTGCCGATCCGGGCCGGCTCGGACATCGCGTTCCTCGGCGGGCTGATCAACCACGTCCTGACCACCGACTCCTACTTCCACGAGTACGTGCGTGCCTACACCAACGCGTCGACGATCATCGGCGAGGAGTTCCTCGACACCGAGGATCTGGCGGGCCTGTTCTCCGGTTTCGACATCGAGGAGCGGACGTACGACTTCGAGTCGTGGCAGTACGAGGGTCGCGGCAACGACATGCCGCACGAGAGCGGCTCGGGTCAGGACGACTCGGACGACGAGCCCGCGGAGGTCCCCGGCGCCGCCGGAGCCCGCGCCTCGGCGACGACCACCGACCCGAACGTGGACGAGACCCTCCAGCACCCGCGGTGCGTCTTCCAGATCCTCAAGCGGCACTTCAGCCGCTACACCCCCGAGATGGTCGAACGGACCTGCGGCATCGCCACGGAGGACTTCCACCGCGTCGCCCGGGCGCTGACCGAGAACTCGGGGCGGGAACGCACGTCGGCGTTCTGCTACGCGGTCGGCTGGACCCAGCACACCGTGGGCGTGCAGTACATCCGCACGGCCGCGATCCTGCAGTTGCTGCTCGGCAACATCGGCCGGCCCGGCGGCGGCATCATGGCGCTGCGCGGGCACGCGAGCATCCAGGGCTCGACCGACATCCCCACCCTGTTCGACCTGCTGCCCGGCTACCTGCCCACTCCGGACGCGCAGAGCCAGCCGGATCTGGACAGCTACATCGGCACCGACGACGAGGCGCAGGGATTCTGGGGCAACATGCGCTCGTACACGGTCAGCCTGCTCAAGGCGTGGTGGGGTGACGCGGCCACCGAGGACAACGACTTCGCCTACGGCTATCTGCCCAAGCTCACCGACAAGGCCGACTCGACCGCGACCGTGCAGCGTCAGGTCAACGAGGGCGGCGGCGGCTACTTCCTGGTGGGTGAGAACCCGGCGGTGGGCACCGCGAACGGGCGGATGCAGCGCGCCGGGTTGGCCAATCTCGACTGGCTGGTCGTCCGCGACCTCGTCATGATCGAGTCGGCCGACTTCTGGAAGAACGGGCCGGAGATCGAGACCGGCGAGATGCGCACCGAGGACATCGGCACCGAGGTGTTCTTCTTCCCCGCCGCCAACCACGTGGAGAAGAAGGGCACGTTCACCAACACCCAGCGGCTGCTGCAGTGGCGGCACCAGGCCGTCGAGCCGCCGGGAGACGCGCGCAGCGAGCTGTGGTTCTACTACCACCTCGGGCGTCGTCTCAAGGAGAAGCTGGCCGACTCCACCGATCCGCGTGACCGGCCGCTGCTGGACCTGACGTGGGATTACCCCATGGAACCTGGCACGGTGGACGAGCCGGACGCCGAGGCCGTGCTCGCCGAGATCAACGGCCGCGGCCCCGACGGCGAGCCGCTGTCCGCGTTCACTCAGCTCAAGCCGGACGGGTCGACCGCGTGCGGCTGCTGGATCTACTGCGGCGTCTACGCCGACGGCGTGAACCAGGCCGCGCGGCGCAAGTCGCGGCACGAGCAGGGCCCGGTCGCCCCGGAGTGGGGCTGGGCCTGGCCCGCCAACCGGCGCATCCTCTACAACCGTGCCTCGGCGGACCCGGAGGGCCGGCCGTGGAGTGAGCGCAAGGCACTGATCCACTGGGACCCGGATGCGAACGACGGCGCCGGCCGGTGGGTGGGTGACGACGTGCCCGACTTCGAAGCCGACAAGTCTCCCGACTACACCCCACCCGCGGGGGCGGTGGGTCCGGAGGCGATCGGTGGCGCGCAGCCGTTCATCATGCAGGACGACGGCGTGGGCTGGCTCTACGCTCCCCGCGGGCTCGCCGACGGCCCGCTGCCCGCGCACTACGAGCCGCCGGAGTCGCCTGTGGCCAACCCGATCTATCCGGGCCGGGACGCCAACCCCGCCCGGTCGATCCGGCCGGGCCGGTACAACGAGACGCAGCCGGGTCACGGGGATCCGGGGACGGACGTGTTCCCGTTCGTCTTCACCACCTACCGCCTGACCGAGCACCACACGGCGGGGGCCATGAGCCGGACGCTGCCGTACCTGTCCGAGCTGCAGCCGGAGTTCTTCTGCGAGATCTCCCCGGAGCTCGCGCGGGAGCGGGGACTGGTCAACGGCGGGTGGGCCACGATCGTGACCGCCCGTTCCGCGATCGAGGCCCGCGTGCTGGTGACCCGTCGGATGACGCCGCTGCAGGTCGACGGCCGGACCCTCCACCAGATCGGCCTGCCCTACCACTGGGGTGGCAACGGCGTGAGCATCGGCGACCCGGCCAACGACCTGTTGCCGCAGCAACTCGACCCCAACGTGTCCATCCCCGCGACCAAGGCGACGAGCTGTGACATCGTCGCGGGACGCCGCCCGCGTGGCCCCGCGCTACTCGAGTTCGTCGAGGAGTACCGCCGCCGCGCCGGCGTCCCCACCGAACCGGGAACGGAGAGCTAAAGCCATGTCCGCCTTCCTGTCCGACCTCGGACGGTCCTTCTTCGGTGACATCGACCCGGCCGAGGACAACGGTTACTCGGATCCGCCGCCGCGCAAGGGCTTCTTCACAGACACCAGCGTGTGTATCGGCTGCAAGGCCTGCGAGGTGGCGTGCAAGGAGTGGAACCTCATCCCCGAGGACGGCATCGAGCTGTCCGGGATGAGCTACGACAACACCCAGGCGCTGGGGGCGTCGACGTGGCGACACGTCGCCTTCATCGAGCAGGAGGTGCCCGCGCGGGTGGCGGGCGCGTCCGTCGCGCCGGCGCCGAGTGCGCCCGTCGACCTGGGAATGCCGGCGCCGACCCTGCCCGGTGACTCCCCCGACGCCGGCGAGCCCACCGACTTCCGCTGGCTCATGGAGTCGGACGTGTGCAAGCACTGCACCCACGCGGCGTGCGTGGACGTGTGCCCGACCGGTGCGCTCATGCACACCGAGTTCGGCACGGTCGTGGTGCAGAGCGACATCTGCAACGGGTGCGGGTACTGCGTGAGCGCATGCCCGTACGGCGTGATCGAGCGGCGCTCGGGGCCGGCGGGCGACCCCGCGGTGGGCATCGCGCAGAAGTGCACGCTCTGCTACGACCGGCTCACCGAGGGCCAGACCCCGGCGTGCGCCAAGGCGTGCCCCACCGAGTCGATCCAGTTCGGTGATCTCGACGAGCTCCGCGAGCGGGCGGCCGGCCGGCTGGACCAGCTGGTCGAGGCCGGCGAGCCCAACGCCCAGCTGTACGGCCACGACTCCCGCAACGGCGTGGGCGGCACGGGCGCGTTCTTCCTCCTGCTCGACGACCCCGAGGTGTACGGGCTGCCGCCGGATCCCGTGGTGACGACGCGGCACGTGGGGTCGATGTGGCGCCAGGCCGCGCTCGCCGCGGTGACCCTGCTGGGCGGGGCCGTGGCGGCGTTCGCCGCGGGGGGACGGTCCTGATGGGCGACGACGACAAGGCGGGCCTCCCCGCAGGGCCGGGGCAGCGTGCCCGGACCCGCCGGAAGGGCCGCGGGGGCCGCGAGCAGCTCGTGGTGCCCCCCGCGGAGTTCCGTTCGTACTACGGCAAACCGATCGTCAAGGCTCCGCCGTGGAAGTACGACATCGCGGCATATCTCTTCCTCGGCGGGCTGGCCGGTGGCTCGTCACTCCTCGCGGCCGGTGCGGACCTGGCCGGACTGCCCAGCCAGCGTCGCTCGGCGCGGATCGTCGCGCTCGGCGGGATCACCGGCAGCCTGTACTACCTGGTCAACGACCTGGGGCGCCCCGAGCGGTTCCACCACATGCTGCGGGTACTCAAGCTCACGTCGCCGATGAGCGTGGGCACCTGGATCCTCTCCGCGTACGGGCCGTTCGCCGGGCTCGCGCTGGGTGAGGAGATCGTGCCGCTGCTGCCCGAGAAGCTCGCCCGGCGGCTGCCCACCGAGCTCATCAGCCGGGCGTCGCGGCCGGCCGGCATCGTCGCGGCGCTCGTGGCCCCGGCGGTCGCCTCCTATACGGCGGTGCTGCTCACCGACACGTCCCTGCCGAGTTGGAGCGCGGCGCGCCGCGAGCTGCCGTTCGTCTTCGTCGGCAGTGCCGCGGCCGCGTCCGGCGGGGTGGGCCTGCTGCTCAATCCGCTCGAGGAGACCGGGCCCGCCCGTCGGCTGGCAGTGGGCGGCGCCGCTCTCGAACTGACCGCCGACCAGATCATGCAGCGGTCCATGGGCATCACCGCGGAGCCTCTGCACGAGGGCCGGGCCGGGAAGTACCACCGGGCGGCGCAGATCCTCACCGGCGCCGGCGCGGTGGGCGCGGTCCTCGGTCGGCGCAACCGGCTGCTGTCCGCGGTGTCCGGTCTGGCGCTCGCGGCCGGGTCGGCGTGCACGCGGTGGGCGGTGTTCCACGCCGGCATGGCCTCGGCGGAGGACCCGAAG
>NZ_JAALDU010000334.1 GCF_014145015.1 Dietzia sp. E1
TTCGAGCTGATGGTGCGCGACCGGCAGGTCGTGGGTCAGCTCCAGCAGTTCGGACCGGAACCGGGCGCCGTACGCCGCGGCGGTCCGCTCGTCGAATTCGGCGAGGGTCAGCCGACCCTCCGAGTACGACTCCTGTAGTAGCTGAGCGGTCGCCTCCCGCTCGGCGTCCGAGGCGCGGACCGCCGGTAGTGGGCGGTCCGGTTCGGGCGTGACATCGTCCATGGTCACAAGCCTAGACTCGCTCGAGCTGTACGCGGGCTGAGTAGGTGGACGCGCGTCGGCGGGGCTGCGGCAGGCACACTGGTTGCCATGATCGAGGTACGGAATCTCACCAAACGCTACGGCGGCTCCCTCGCCGTCGACGACCTCAGCTTCACCGTCCGCCCCGGCGTCGTCACCGGCTTCCTCGGCCCGAACGGTGCCGGTAAGTCCACGACGATGCGGATGATCGTCGGTCTCGACAATCCGACGTCGGGGGAGGCGCTCGTCAACGGCAGGCCGTATCGCGATCTCGAGCAGCCCGCGCACACGGTCGGCTGCCTGCTGGACGCCTCCTGGACGCACGCCAACCGTTCCGCGTCCGCGCACCTGAAGATGATCGCCGCAGCGGCCGGCCTGCCCGCGACCCGCGTCGACGAGGTGCTCGCTCTGGTGGGCCTGAGCGACGTCGCCGGCCGCAAGGTGGGCGGGTACTCGCTCGGCATGCGTCAGCGACTGGGACTCGCCACCGCCATGCTCGGTGATCCCGAGGTGCTGCTGTTCGACGAGCCCGTCAACGGGCTCGATCCGGAGGGCATCCTGTGGATCCGACGTTTCATGCACGCCCGCGCCGCCGAGGGCCGCACGGTGCTCGTGTCCTCCCACCTGCTGTCGGAGATGGCGCAGACCGCCCAAGACCTCGTGGTGATCGGTCGCGGCAAGCTGCGCGCGCAGACCTCGGTCGAGGAGTTCCTCTCGGCCGCCAAGTCCTCGGTCATCCTGCGCACGCCGCACGTCGACGAGTTCACCCAGGCCGCGCGTTCCGAGAACGTACAGGCCACGTTCGACCCGCAGCAGGGCGTGTTCCTGATCGACGGCCTGCGGGCCCCCCAGGTGGGCGACCTCGCCGCCAGCCTGGGCATCACCGTCCACGAGCTGCACGAGAAGCGGGCGTCGCTGGAGGAGGCCTTCATGGCCCTCACCGACCAGGACGTCGAGTACCACGGTCAGGAGTCCACCCGATGAACCTGCTGAAGTCCGAGTGGATCAAGGTCACCACCACCAAGAGCGCCTACTGGCTGTACGCGATCGGTATCGCGTTGGCCGTCCTGCTGGCCGTGATCATCGGCCAGTTCGACCAGTCCGCCACCGACCCGGTCGCCGGTGAGGCCGGCGGCGGCAGCGACCCGCTGTTCGCCATCCTCGGGGTCAGCGCGTTCACGGTACTGCTGGTGTGGATCGCCGCGATCGTCGGCGTCACCGGCGAGTACCGCTACCACACCGCCAAGGCGACCTACCTGACGACGCCGTCGCGCTGGCCCGCGATCGTCGCCAAGACCGTGCTGTTCACGATCCTGTCGATCGTCGTCACCGCCGTCTCGGTGATCGTCGCGCTGCTGGTGGCTGGGGCGCTGTCCGGCAACGAGTCGTGGACGCCGTTCTCCGGTGACGGACTCACCTACCTCTGGCGTTTCCCCGTCTACACGGCACTCGGCACGCTCGCGGTCATGGGACTGGCGTACATCATGCGCAACGCCGCCGGGACGATCTCCCTCTTTCTCGTGTGGATCCTGGCGCTCGAGGGGATGGTGTCGCTCATCCCGAAGGTGGGGGAGGACATCGCGGGGTGGATGCCGTTCGCCAACGGTGACTACTGGACCCAGGGTGAGGCAGCCAAGGGCTACATCACCTGGGGCGAGTGGCCGGCGTTCGCGCTCTACGCCGCGGTGTGCGTCGTCCTGTGGGGCGTGGGCTTGGTGATGACCCTGCGCCGCGACGCCTGACCTCGCGCCGCGACCTCTGACCCGCGCCGGGGTGCCCGCGGATTCACGCTCGCGATGCGCCGGACTGGGCCGCCCTTCAAGGGTAGGGTCGGAATCGATACTCGGTCGGCCCTAAGGAGTCGAGATGACCGGCGGAACTTCGCTCAAGCTCGTCCACAACACTGATAGAGACCGCTTCGAGCTGTGGGACGGCGAGACCTTCATGGGACTGGTCGGGTACGAGAAGGACGGCGACGTCTACATCCTCCTGCACACCGTGATCGAGGAGCGGTTCGGTCAGCAGGGCATCGCCCGACTGCTGGTGAGCCTGGTCCTCACCCGCCTGCGGCTCGACGGGCTGAAGATCCGCCCGGTGTGCAGCTACGTGCGCCGCTTCCTCGTGCGGTTCCCCGAGTACCAGCTACTCGTCGCCGCCACCTGACACGTTGCGTCACGCCGCTCGCGCCGCGGACGACCGGCCCCGTCACGGCGGGGAGGATGTCCGACAGGACCCGTAGTGTGGGCGGCGGAAGACCGGCCAGCGAACAGGACACTTCATGACTTACCCGCCGCAGGGCGACAACGCCGACAACGCCTCCTCGTCCGGATACACGGACTACTCCGCACAATCCGGATACGGCGGCCAGTCCGGTGCGGGGCAGGGCTCCTACGGGACCGGCGGCTACGGCCAGGAGGCCTACGGGCAGCAGGGGTACGGCCAGGGCTCCTACGGGCAGGGTGGCTACGGCTCGCAGACGCCCGCGTACTCCGGCGCGGGCGGTTTCGCCGCGGCTCCCGGTGCCCGCCCCGGGCCGCCGTCGAACGTGGGGTGGGCGGTCGCCTCGATCCTGTTCTTCTGGCCCCTGTCCTTCATCGCGATGACGCGGGCGCTGGAGGTCTACCCGCTCTGGGCCGCCGGGCGGCACGCCGAGGCCGAGGCCGCCAGCGCGACCGCCAAGCGGCTCGGGATGATCTCGCTCGCGATCGTGGCGGTCCTCATCATCCTGTACCTGATCTTCATCTTCGCGATGGTCGGCCTGGCCTCGAGCGGTTACTGACGCTCGACCGACGCACGCGCGCCGCCCACCCGGTGCCGGGTCGGCGGCGCGCCCGCATGGGTCAGGACAGGCCCAGGCGCGGTGCCTCGATCGCCGGGCAGGCGTCCATCACCACGTCGAGGCCCGCCTCCTTCGCCCGCTGCGCGGCGGCCTCGTCGATCACGCCCAGCTGCAGCCAGACGGCCTTCGCGCCCTTGGCGATAGCGTCGTCGACCACGCCCCCGGCGAGCTCGGAGTTGACGAACACGTCCACGACGTCGATCTCGCCGGGGACCGACGCCAGGTCCGGATACCCCTGCTGACCGTGGACCGTCTCGGCCTTCGGATGGACGGGCACGATCTCGTGACCGAGGTCCCGGACGAACGCGGCGATCCGGTACGCGGTGCGCAAGGTGTTCGAGGACAGACCGACGACGGCCCACCGCCCCTTCTCGGACAGCAGACGCTCGATGACGGCCGGATCATTGGAATGGCTCATACCCCGTGCAAGGCCCCACGGCGCCCAGACATTCCCCGCGAGCAATCAACCCCCGACGGGCCCTGCGCTCGCTGGCGCTCGCTCCGCAAGTCCCCGACGGGCCCTGCGCGCGGGGCGCTTCCTTCGCAGGCTCAGTCAGTCCCCGACGGTGTCTGCGCGCGGGGACATCGCTTCGCTCGCTGGCGCTCGCTCCGCTAGTCCCCGACGGCGTCCTTGCCGCGCTGGACGATCCGCGGGTCCGGCTCGAACACCACCTGGTGGTCCTTCTCCGGGTAGTCGAACTGGTTGAGGAAGTAGCGCATCGCGTTGATGCGGGCCCGCTTCTTGTCGTTGGACTTGATGGTCGTCCACGGCGCCCACTCTGTGTCCGTGCGCCGGAACATCTCCTCCTTGGCCTCGGTGTACTCGTCCCACTTGCCCAGCGACTCCAGGTCCATGGGGGAGAGCTTCCACCGGCGCACGGGGTCCAGCTGTCGGATCGCGAACCGGGTCTTCTGCTCCTCGCGGGTCACCGAGAACCACAGCTTCGTGAGCCCGATACCCGACTCGACCAGCATCTTCTCGAACATCGGCGCCTGCTGCATGAACGTCTCGTACTGCTCGTCGGTGCAGAACCCCATGACCCGCTCGACGCCGGCGCGGTTGTACCAGGAGCGGTCGAACAGGACCAGCTCACCGCGGCTGGGCAGGTGGGTGACGTAGCGCTGGAAGTACCACTGGTGCAGCTCGGTCTCGGTGGGCTTGATGAGCGCCACGACGCGCGCCTGACGGACGTTGATGTACTCGGTGAACCGCTTGATCGTCCCGCCTTTACCGGCGGCGTCACGGCCCTCGAACACGATCACCTGCCGGTGCCCGGACTCGGCCTGCCAGCGCTGGAACTTCAGCAGTTCGATCTGCAGGAGGTACTTCTCGACCTCGTACTGGTTGCGGTCCATCCGCTCGTCGTACGGGTAGTTCTCCCGCCACGTGTCGACCGCACGGCCGGTGATGTCGATGAGGTCGGGGTCCTCGCCGTGGTCGTCGCGGACCGTGAAGCCCTCGGCGCGCAGCCGGTCGATGTAGTGCCGTAGCTGGAACGTGGACATCGGCGTCTAGTCGAGTTCCACCACGACGGGCGCGTGGTCGGAGGCGCCCTTGCCCTTGCGCTCCTCGCGGTCGATGAAGGCGCCGGTGACGCGGGCGGCCAGCGCGGGGGAGTGCAGCTGGAAGTCGATGCGCATGCCCTTGCGCTTGGGGAAGCTGAGCCCCGTGTAGTCCCAGTACGTGTAGACGCCCGGCCCGGGGGTGTACTCGCGGGTGACCTCGCGGAACCCGGCGCCGTCGAACGCGGCGAACGCCAGCCGCTCGGGGCCGGAGACGTGGGTCTTGCCCTCGAAGACCTCCATGTCCCACACGTCCTCGTCGAGCGGCGCGACGTTCCAGTCGCCCACGAGCGCGACCTGGGCGTCGGGGTCGGCGACCAGTTCGGCGGCGGCGTGGTCACGCAGTCGGGCCAGCCACTCGAGCTTGTAGGTGTAATGCGGGTCGGACAGTTCACGGCCGTTGGGCACGTAGAGGCTGTACACGCGGACGCCGTCGCACACCGCGGAGATCGCCCGCGCCTCCGGGTCCTGGGACTGCTCGGGGTCCTTGTGGAAGCCGGGCATGCCGTCGAAGCCCAGTCGCACGTCCTCGAGCCCGACACGGGAGGCCACGGCGACGCCGTTCCACTGGCTCAGGCCGTGGTGGGCGACCTCGTAACCGAGCTCGCGGAACTCCTCGTGCGGGAACTGCTCGTCCTTGCACTTGGTCTCCTGCATCGCCAGGACGTCGACGTCGGACCGGTCGAGCCAGGCGAGCACGCGGTCCTTGCGGGCTCGGATCGAGTTCACATTCCAGGTGGCCAGGCGCATGGCTGCGAGTCTATTGCGCGCCGCGCGGCGGCGTCACCGTGGGAGGCGGGGGCTGGTCGACGACGACGAGGTGCCGCAGCGAATGGTGTGGTTCGAGTCCGAGCTTGGCCCACAGGCCGCGCCCGGCGGTGTTGTCGGCGAACACGTGCAGGTGACACTCCCGCGCGCCGAGGCCGAGTCCCCAGTCGACGAGCGCGCCGGTGACGACCTCGGCGAGGCCGCGGCGGCGGTGGCCGTCGGCGGTCTGCACGCAGGACACGGCGATCCGCGCCTGCCCGTCGGGGCCGGCGGTGACGGCTCCGCGGGCGATG
>NZ_JAALDU010000335.1 GCF_014145015.1 Dietzia sp. E1
GAGCAGCTCCTCGTCCACGCACGCCTGCTGGACGGCCGCCGCCAGGCGCGCGGCCTCGAGCGCCCCGGCGCTGCCGGCGGGCGCGGTGGGATCGCCGAACTCGACACCCAGCATGAGCCCGGTCCCGCGGACGTCGCAGATCTCGCTCACGTTCGCCAGGCTACGCCGCAGTCCGTCGAGGAGCTGGGCTCCGCGCTCGGCAGCGCACTGCACGAGGTTCTCGCGCTCGACCACCCCCAGCGTGGCGACCCCCGCTGCGGCCGCCACGGCGTTGCCGCCGTAGGTGCCGCCCTGGGAGCCGGGCCAGGCCTTGGCCATGAGCTCGGTGGGTGCCGCGATCGCGGAGATGGGGAAGCCGGAGGCGATGCCCTTGGCGGTGATGATGACGTCCGGGACGAGGCCGTCGGTGTGCTGGTGGCCCCAGAAACGGCCGGTGCGCCCGATGCCTGCCTGGACCTCGTCCAGCACGAGCAGCGCGCCGATCCGGTCGGCGCGTTCGCGCAGTCCCTGCAGGTAGCGCGGGGGAGTGGCCATGTACCCGCCGTCGCCGAGGACGGGCTCGATGAGGAACGCCGCGATCTCGCGGGCGTCGACGCGGGTGGCCATGAGGTAGTCGAGCTCGGCCAGGGCGAAGTCCACGGCGTCGTCGGTGGTCCACCCGTGGCGCAGCGCGTGGGGGAACGGGGTCATGACCACGCCGCTCATGAGCGGCGAGAAGCCGGCGGAGAAGCGGGTCCCGGCGGTGGTGAGGCTGGCCGCGGCCACCGTGCGCCCGTGGAAGCCGCCCTGCACCGTGACGATGTTCGGCCGGCCCGTCGCCATGCGCGCCAGGCGGACCGCGGCCTCGACGGCCTCGGAGCCGGAGTTGGCGTAGAAGACGGAGTCGATCCCGGCGGGCAGGTGCTCGCCGAGCTTGGCGGTGAGCTCGAGCAGCGGCTGGTGCATGACGGTCGTGTACTGCGCGTGGATGATCTTCCCGCACTGCTCGCGCGCGGCCGCCACGACGTCGGGGTGGCAGTGCCCGGTGCTGGTCACGCCGATGCCGGTCGTGAAGTCGAGGTAGTCGCGGCCGTCGGTGCCGTGGATCCACGAGCCGAGGGCGTGGTTCACCACGACGGGCGTGGCCTGCTTGAGAAGGGGCGACAGGTGCGCGGTCATGCGGTCAGTGTGTGGCCGCCCCGGTCGATTGTCAACAATCCGACGATTGCGGGTTCCCGCCGCGCGGCCGCGTTACGGTGTCCCCATGACGCCGCATCCCGATCCCGACCGCGCCGCCCGCCCGACCGTCGTCGTCCTCACCGCCGACGGCGTCGCCCCGCCCTCCACCCTCGAGGAGATCCGCGACCTCGCCGACGTGCGCGAGTGCACGGCCGACACCCTCGCCGACGCGCTCCCGGGCGCCGAGGTGTTACTCCTGTGGGACTTCTTCTCGGAGGCGCTGGCCTCCGCCTGGCACGCCGCGGACTCGCTGCGCTGGGTGCACGTGGCCGCCGCCGGCGTCGACAAGCTGCTGTTCGACGAGCTCCGGGACTCGGACGTCCTGGTCACCAACGCCCGCGGAGTGTTCGACGGGCCGATCGCCGAGTACGTCCTGGCCTGCGTCCTGGCGCACGACAAGCTCCTGCACCAGACCGAGGCCCTGCAGCGCTCGGGGGTGTGGCACCGCCGGGAGACCACGCGGGTGGCGGGCCGGCGCGCCCTGGTCGTGGGTACCGGCGGGATCGGCCGGGCCACCGCGCGGCTGCTGCGGGCGGTCGGGCTCGACGTGGCCGGGGCGGGACGTCGACCACGCGACGACGACGAGGACTTCGGCCGCGTCCTGGACTCGGCCCGCCTGGTCGACCATCTCGGCGACGTGGACCATCTCGTCATGGTGGCGCCGCTGACGGAGGCGACCCGGGGGATGCTGGGGCCCGCGGAGCTCGCCGCACTTCCCGACGGCGCACACGTGGTGAACGTGGGCCGCGGACAGCTCATCGATCAGGACGCCCTCACGGCCGAGATCGCGGCGGGCAGGCTCTCGGCGCACCTGGACGTCCTCGTCGTCGAACCCCTCCCCGAGGGCGACCCGCTCTGGACGCTGGAGGGCGCGCACATCAGTCCCCACATGTCCGGCGACGTGGAGGGCTGGCGCGACACGCTCGCCGTCCAGTTCCGCGACCATCTGCGCACGTGGCTCGCCGGCGGCGAGCCCGGCCCCGCCGTGGACAAGAGTCGAGGATACGTCAGCGGTTGACGGGTTGTCCGAGGTCGTCGACACGGATACGGTCGGCCCCACGAGGGCGGCACCCCTCGTTTTCCCGAGTCAGCCGGGGTTTCAGGCTGAGGAGAGAAAGGAGTCGTAGTGACCATTGCCGTTGATGACTACCAGACCCGCGTGACCGGGCGCCCGGAGATCGTCGAACGCCGAGACCCCGTCATCTGGGGGAGTAGCCGGGATCCCGAGGTCCTCGAGTTCGAGGAGAAGGGATACATCCAGCGCGAGGGCGCCCTGGACGCCGCGCGGATCGACGCCTGCTGGGAGGAACTGCAGCGCTTCGGCGACGATCCCGCGATGAAGGACGATCCCCGGATCATCCGCGAGGAGGGCAGCCAGGCCGTCCGCTCGATCTTCGACGTTCACGAGCTCAGCGAGGTCGTGTGGGAGGCCGTCGAGCAGTCGGGTGCGATCGATCTGGCCCGTCAGATCCTCGGATCCGACGTGTACGTCCACCAGAGCCGGCTCAACTACAAGCCGGGCTTCGCCGGTGGCGCGTTCTACTGGCACTCGGACTTCGAGACGTGGCACGCCGAGGACGGCATGCCCAAGCCGCGGGCCTGCAGTGCCTCGATCGCGCTCACGCCCAACGAGACGTACAACGGTCCGCTGATGATCATGCCGGGCACGCACAAGTACTACGTCCAGTGCGCCGGCGAGACGCCCGAGGACTACTACAAGGAGTCGCTCGTGACGACCGCGCCGAAGGTGGGCGTGCCGTCCGAGGAGCACATCACGGAGATGTACCGCAAGCACGGACTCGACGTCCTCACCGGTGGTGCGGGCTCCATGACGATGTTCGACTGCAACGCGCTGCACGCCTCGGGTGGGAACATCACCCCGCTGCCGCGCGCCAACGTGTTCATCGTGTTCAACAGTGTCGAGAACGAGCTCGTCGAGCCGTTCGCGGGCACGCCGCCGCGCCCGGACTTCCTCGCGCGTCGGCCCTGAGCCCGCTCACGCGCTGACGTCGGGCAGGCCGGCGTCGTCCCGGGCGTCCCGCCCGTCCACACCGCCGCCCGGGGGGTCGAGACCGACCTCCCGGGC
>NZ_JAALDU010000336.1 GCF_014145015.1 Dietzia sp. E1
CTCGAGGTAGGAGTCGATGGTGGCCAGCGGGGTGCGCATCTCGTGGCCGAGGTCGGCGAGCATTCGTCGTCTGGTGACGTCGGTGGCATCGAGACGTCGGGCGAGTTCGTTGACGCTGGTGGCCAGGTCGTCGAACTCTCGGCCGAGCTTCGGGCTGGTCATCCGAGTCGCGTAGTGACCTTGGGCGATGTCGGCGGTGGTGGTGGTGACCATGGTGACCGAGCGTTGGACTCGGTGGGTGAGGTACCAGGTTGCTGCCAGTGCTAGCAGCACGGCGATGCCCACCGCGAGTCCCCAGGCCAGGATGATCGCGACGGTGAATGCTTCTTCGACGTGGGCGGCTTGGGTGGAGTTGTGGTCGATGCCGGCTTGCCCGAGGTGGTCGTGGAAGATGCCCGGGGCCAGTGCGGAGGCAACGAGCCATGCGCTGGCCGTGCATCCGACGACCACGCTGGTCATCGCCAGCAGCAGTCGGGTGCCGAAGCTGACTCCGGCCGCGCGGCGACGGGGGCGGGGGCGGCGGGTGTCGGGCGTGGCCGGTGTTGGTGGCGGGGTGGGCCTCATTGGCCTGGTCCCATGCGGTAGCCGACTCCTCTGACCGTGCGGACGTAGCGGCCCACGGCGGCGTCGTCGCCGAGTTTGCGACGTAGGTGGCCGATGTGGACGTCGACCAGGTGGTCATCGCCCACCCAGTTCGGTCCCCACACGGCGGCCATCAACTGTGCGCGGGTGACGACGATCCCGGGGTCGCGGGCCAGGGTGGCGAGGATGTCGAACTCGGTGCGGGTCAGTCCGATGGCGCTACCGCCGACGGTGACCTCTCGCCCGGCGGTGTCGATGGTCAGCTGGCCGATCGAGTGCACATGGGATGGTGTCTTTCCGCCGCCCCCGGTAGTGGCCTGTCGTGGTCGGCGCATCATCGCCTGGATCCGGGCCGAGAGCTCTCGAGGGCTGAACGGTTTGGTCATGTAGTCGTCTGCGCCCACAGATAGTCCGATCAGGGTGTCGACTTCCTCGGTCCGGGCGGTGAGCATGACGATGTAGGCGTCACTGTGGGTTCTGACCTGTCGGCAGACCTCGATCCCGTCCAGCCCGGGCAGTCCCAGGTCGAGAACGATCACATCCGGGGCGATGCGGCGGGCCAAGTCTACAGCATCCTGGCCGTCACCGGTGATCGTGACGACAAAGCCGTCCCGCTCGAGATAGGAACCCACCAGATCTGCCAGGGGTTCTTCGTCGTCAACTACCAGCGCCCGCAGCCCGGGGGCACCGGGGTCATCGGCAAAGGACATGCCAGTCATCTTCGCCTCACCGACTGGCGGCCCGTCACTGCGGTGGGGGTCTTGATCGAATCTTCACACGATCTCCATCGAAGCCGCCGGGACGCACGGTCACGATGGCCCCGGAAGTCAGACGCGGGAGGTACATCATGATCGGGTGGGGCGGGATGCTGCTCGGCGCCGTCGTCGTGGCCACCCTGTGGGCCTCGACGATGCTGCTGGTTACCGCACTGTTCGGCGATCCGTCGGCGGAGTCGCAACAGTGACCGGGCTGTCGCGGAGAGCATTTCTCCTCGGGTCGGCCCTGGCCGGCGCCGGGGCGTTGGGCGCGTGTGGCCAGTCCCGGCCCTCGGGGGCGCCGGTGGCGGCATCGGACCCGGTAGTGGGCGAGGTCGAGACGCAGCGCCAGCGTGCAGGTCAGCGCATCGTCAACGCCCGCTTGTCCCCTCGCCCGGTTGAGGTGGACCTGGGTGGGATCGTGGTCGCCACCTGGGCCTACGGTCCGACCGTGCCGGGTCCCGTCCTGCGGGCCGGGGCCGGTGACCTGCTGCGCGTGGAGGTCGACAACCACCTCGACGAGCCGACCAGCGTGCACTGGCACGGCATCGCCCTGCGCAACGACATGGACGGCGTGCCCGGCCTGACCCAGGAAGCGATCGAGCCAGGTGACCGATTCACCTACGAGTTCACCGTTCCGGATGCCGGTACCCACTGGTACCACTCGCATTCCGGGCTGCAGCTCGACCGGGGCCTGTACGGCCCGCTGATCATCGACGACCCGGCCGAGCCGGGAAACTTCGATCACGAATGGGTGGTCGTCGTCGATGACTGGCTCGACGGCACCGACGGCACCCCAAATGACGCGGCCCAAGCCTTGGGCATCGACACCCCGGGGCCTCGAGGTCGAGCACTGGGCCACGGCCAAATGCACGACGGTCCAGGACACCAGAGCATGACCTCCCGGCTGCTCGGCGCCGCCGGCGACGTCAGCTACCCGCACTTTCTGCTCAATGGGAAGGTTCCCACCGACCCGGTCCGGTGGACCGCCAGACCCGGACAGCGGGCGAAGATCCGGTTCATCAACGCCGGCGCCGACACCTTTTTTCGTGTCGCCGTCGGTGGGCACACGATGACCGTCACCCACACCGACGGCTTTCCCACCACACCGCACGAGACAGAGTCGATCCTGCTCGCCATGGGCGAGCGAGTCGACGTCCTGATCACCCTGGCCGACGGGGCATTCCCGATCTTCGCCGAGGCTGAGGGCAAGAACGGCCACGCCTTGGCCATCGTGCGCACCGGAGCCGGCGACCTGCCCACCGACCCCCGTCCCATCGAACTCGACCGGCCGGTGCTGCTTCCGGCAGACCTGACCCCGGCGCCGGCATCGCGCCTGTCCGGCCGGGGTCACGACCGCTATCTCAGCGTCGACCTGGGCGGCAGCATGATGCCGTATCGCTGGACCCTCAACGGGCAGGCTCATCCCGACACCACACCGCTGGAGGTCTCCCGCGGTCAGCGCGTTCGGATGCGGCTGCGCAACATGTCCGACATGGCCCACCCCATGCACCTGCACGGCCACACCTTCGCCCTCGCCGATAGCGGGCTGCGCAAAGACACCGTCACCATCCGACCCATGCGCACCGCAGAGATCCAATTCGACACCGACAACCCCGGCCAGTGGGCCCTTCACTGCCACAACGCCTACCACATGGAGGCCGGAATGATGACGACCCTGTCTTACCTGGCCTGACCCCCACTTAGCTCATCAACCCGAAAGGCGCTCCGCCACCATGACCCGCACCACCAAGCTGATCCCCGCCACCCTGATCGCCGCCACGCTGGCACTATCGGCCTGCACCGACAACACGGAGAACACCTCGGCCGCGTCCCTCCCGGCAACCAGCACATCCGCACCCGCGACAGGCACCGCCGCCGCCACACAGAACGAGGACACCCATGGCGGCCAAGGGGGCCACGATGGCATGGAACATCCCGCAGACGGCGGCCCGGTGCCTGAGGGCATGACTGAGGCCACCGATCCGACCTACCCGGTCGGCACCGCAGTCACGCTGACGGCCGACCACATGGAGGGCATGAACGGTGCCACCGCCACCATCGTCGGCGCCTACGACACCTACACCTACGCGATCGACTACACCCCCACCGACGGCAGCGAGCCCGTGCTCGACCACAAGTGGGTCGTCCAGGAAGAGCTCAAAGGCGTCGGCGATGACCGTCTCGACGATGGCACCGAAGTGACCGTGACCGCCGAGCACATGCCAGGCATGGGCGGGACAACGGCAACGATCGCGTCCTCGACCGACGAGACCGTCTACGTCGTGGACTTCGAAGCCGACGGGATGACGATGACGAACCACAAGTGGGTCGTCGAAAGTGAGATCCAGCCGGCGTACTAGGCAACAGCAACCGGGCTGGAAGGGACGGACAGACTATGAACGACCAGCACACCCACCACGGAGCCGCCGGGGCCCAGACCCGCGAGCAGGGCGGCCACCACACGCACGACGAGCACTCGGCAGACCAGTCTCACGACAGGCACGAGAACCATAGTGGCCACGACGATGCAGGCCATGGCGGGCACGGTGATCATGTCGGCCAGTTCCGGCGGCTGTTCTGGATCACCCTCGTCCTGGCGGTCCCGGTGGTGGCGTTCAACGACATGTTCGCCCACCTCATCGGTTACGACCTGCCCGATGCCCGGTGGGTGTGGTGGGTCTCCCCCGCCCTGGGCACCGTGGTCTACTTCTGGGGCGGCAGGCCGTTCCTGACCGGCGCGGTGTCCGAGCTCCGCGCTCGCCAGCCCGGCATGATGCTGCTCATCGGCCTGGCGATCACCGTGGCGTTCACCGCCTCCTGGGGCGCGAGCCTGGGCGTGCTCGATCACGCGCTGAACTTCTGGTGGGAACTTGCCCTGCTGGTGGTCATCATGCTGCTGGGCCACTGGATCGAGATGCGCTCGCTGGCCCAGACCACCTCCGCACTGGATTCACTGGCGGCGCTGCTGCCGGATGAGGCCGAGAAGGTCGA
>NZ_JAALDU010000337.1 GCF_014145015.1 Dietzia sp. E1
CCGGCCGGCGGTGAGGTGACGGGCCCCGCGGTCGCGGTCACGGTCGCGCCTGAGGCCGTACGCCGACGCCACGCCGCCGACCGCGCCGCCCAGGTGGCCCTGCCACGACACGCCGTCGAGCATCGGCGACAGGCCCGCCAACGCCTCGAGTCCGTAATAGAAGCCGATGACCAGGCCGATCACCAGGTGCAGGATCCGCCGCGAGAAGAAGCCGCGGACGATGACGTAGAAGATGTAGCCGAACACGATGCCGGACGCCCCGATGTGGACGGTGCCCGCGCCGCCGAGCAGCCAGGACACCACGCCCGAGGCCAGCCACGAGATCAGCGTGACACTGAGCAGCGGCCGGATTCCCGACAGGGCGATGATCGAGCCCAGTACGAGCAGGGCGATCGAGTTGCCGATGAGGTGCGCCCAGTCGCCGTGCAACAGCGGTTGGAACACGATGCCGAGCAGCCCGTCCGTCGACAGCGGCTGCACACCGTAGTCGTCGAGCGTCTGCCGGGGGCCGACGAGCTCCACGATGACCCGGTCCGCGGCCTCCACCACCCACATCAGGGCGACGAACGACCACAACAGGACCAGGGCCGGCCACCGCCGCGGACCCGGGTCCGCCGGCCGGGCCGCTCCGGCGCCCGGCCAGGGCGATCTCGGGTCACGGTTCACGGTGTTCTCCTCACTGCCCGTCCAGGGCGGTGCACAGGGAGTCCTGCATGAAGGTCAGCCAGTGGTACACGTCCAGCTGGGCCGACCGGGGATCGTCGTCCGGCACGTACTCGGGGATGTCGGTGGCGGGTGTCCCGTCCGTCGAGCCGGCCTCGAGCAGGACGGCCCCCAGGCCCAGGCGCACGTCGTTGAGGCAGCGCATCCACGCCCCCGCCTGGTCGAGGGTGAGCGACACGGTGCCGCCGCGCGAGGGCAACGAGCGCAGGACCACGCCCGCGCAGTCGAGCTTCGCGTCGATGATGGCCGGCTCGTGGAGCATGCGCATACCCGCGTTGTGGGCGCGCGCGACGGCCGCCCGGTCGGCCTCGGACCCGTCCCGGCGATCGGCCGCCTCCGGCCGGTGGAAATCCGGCAGCAACCGCGCGAGCGGAGCCTCGGCCGGGAGCTGGGAGTGCCCGCTGCGCATACCCGTGATCTCCGCCAACTCGTCCCGCGGCGCCGAGTCACGACGCTGCTCGAGCATGTCCACGATGTTCGACACCAGCGCGTGCAGGATCTGCACCTCGTGACTCTCCATGACGGACTTGATGCGCGTCCCGCCCAGGGACGACTTCCGCTGCCAGGCCTTCACCGGCTCACGCCTCCCGCTGCATCGTGGCCCACAACCCGGCCTCCTGCAGCTTGCGGACGTCGTTCTCCACCTTGTCGCGGCTACCGGACGAGACCACCGCGCGACCGTCGTTGTGGACCTTGAGCATCAACTCGTGCGCCTTCTCCCGGCTGTAGCCGAACACCCGCTGGAACACGAACGTCACGTAGCTCATGAGGTTCACCGGGTCGTCCCACACGACGGTCAACCAGGGATTGTCCACCCCGCCGTCGAGGTCCGCGTCCGTGGTCTCCACGGGCGCGGCCGACGGCATCGCCATCACCGGGGCGGTGCTCCTGACGGCCGCAAGCGGTGTCGTCACAGGGTGCATGGTTCCCAGGATACGGATTCGCGGCGGGTCGGCCACGCCGTAGAGTCGGCCCCGTGACCTCGACGACCACCTCCCCTGCCACGCCCGGCTCCGGGCGACCGTCCACCGCCCTGCTCACGGACAAATACGAGCTCACCATGATCCAGGCGGCCCTCGCGGACGGCACGGCCGACCGGCCGTGCGTGTTCGAGGTGTTCGCCCGGCGCCTGCCCGCCGGCCGCCGCTACGGCGTGGTCGGCGGCACCGGACGCCTCCTCGAGCGGCTGGCCGACTTCCGGTTCGACGACGAGGCGATCGACGCCCTGGCCGACTCGCTCGACGAGCGGACCACGGACTGGCTGCGGGCCTTCCGCTTCACCGGCGACGTCGACGGCTATCCGGAGGGCGAGCTGTTCTTCCCCGGCTCCCCCGTCCTGAGCATCCGGGGCGGCTTCGCCGAGTGCGTCGTACTGGAGACGCTCGTGCTGTCGGTGCTCAACCACGACAGCGCGATCGCCTCCGCCGCCGCGCGGATGAACTGGGCCGCGGACGGTCGGCCCATCATCGAGATGGGCTCGCGCCGCACCCACGAGGAGGCCGCGGTGGCCGCGGCCCGCGTCGCCTACCTCACCGGCTTCGACGCCACCTCCAACGTCGAGGCGACCCGACGCCACGGGGTGCCGTCGGCAGGAACCTCGGCCCACTCGTTCACCCTGCTGCACACCGGCCCCGACGGACCCGACGAGGCGGCGGCGTTCCGGTCCCAGGTTGGCGCGCTCGGCGTCGGCACCACGCTCCTCGTGGACACCTACGACATCACGGCCGGGGTCGAGACCGCGATCGAGGTGGCCGGGCCCGAGCTCGGCGGCGTCCGCATCGACTCCGGGGACCTGGGCGTCCTCGCCCGTCAGGTCCGCGACCAGCTCGACTCGCTGGGCGCCTACAACACCCGGATCGTCGTCTCCGGCGACCTCGACGAGTACGCGATCGCCGCGCTGCGCGCCGAACCCGTCGACGTCTACGGGGTCGGGACCAAGCTCGTCACCGGCTCGGGCGCCCCCACCGCCGGGATGGTCTACAAGCTCGTCGAGGTCGACGGGATCCCGGTGGCCAAGCGGTCCGCGCACAAGGAGTCCCTCCCCGGGGCCAAGCGCGCGATCCGCCTCCACCGGCGCACCGGCACCGCGGTCGAGGAGGTGCTCCTGCCGTTCTCCGCGGAAGCCCCCGAGGAGAACGGGCTGGAGAAGCGCGAACTCATGCTCCCGCTGATCCGGGGCGGGGAAACCGTGCCCGGCCTGCCGACCCTGGAGGAGTCGCGCGCCCACCACGCGTCGGTCATGGTCTCGCTGCCGTGGGAGGGGCTCGCCCTGAGCGAGGGCGACCCCGCGATCCCCGTGCGGGTCGTGCCGCCGGGGGCACTGCCCGGCGCCTGACCCGGTGTCCGGGCGGGCCGCTAGGGTAGCCGCGTGACCGACTCGCTCCCCTCCGTCTCCGAGCTGCTCGCCACCGCGGTCGAGAGCCTGGGTGGCAGCGAGCGGACGGGACAGCTCGCGATGGCGGAAGCCGTCGGCAACGCGTTGTCCACCGGCGAGCACCTCGCCGTCCAGGCCGGCACCGGCACCGGAAAGTCCCTCGCCTACCTGGTGCCCTCCCTCCGCCACGCGGTCGCCACCGGCGGCACCGTGGTGGTCTCCACGGCGACCATCGCTCTGCAGAACCAACTGGTCGACCGGGATCTGCCCCGCCTGGCCACCGCACTCCGCCCCGAGCTGGGCGTGAGTCCGTCCCACGCGATCCTCAAGGGCCGCGGCAACTACCTGTGCCTGCACCGGGTGAGCACCGGGCCGGTCGACGAGGCCGACCCGGAGGAGATCGAGACCGAGGAACTGTTCGACCTCCCGATCGGCGGCGAGCCCACCGCCGCGCGCACCCCCCGCCAGGCCTCCACGCGCGACACCGGACCCAGCTCCTGGCTCGGACGCGAGATCGCGCGGCTCCACGACTGGGCCCAGGAGACCGACACCGGTGACCGCGACGACCTCTCCCGCGGCGTCTCCGACGCGGCGTGGCGGCAGGTGTCGGTGACGAGCCGGGAGTGCCTCGGGCAGGTCTGCCCCGAGTTCACCGAGTGCTTCGCGGAGCTGGCACGCCAGAAGGCCGGCCAGGCCGATGTCGTGGTGA
>NZ_JAALDU010000338.1 GCF_014145015.1 Dietzia sp. E1
GGGCTGACAGTGATGATGTGTGTAGTGGTTCTTCGGGCGGGTCTGACTCACGGGCTGACCGTCGCGGTGGCTGACTAGAAGCGGATTTGTCGGCCCGCTCGGGGGATCGCTACGCACGCGACCGGACGGGCGTTTGTGACCTCATAGGAGCTTGGTTCAGAAGCCCCGCCACTGTCTTGTCCGCCCGCCTGGCCGGCGCGTGCTGCCCCACCGGGATCAACGAGAAAGGCAGCAGTGACCATGATGTCCGATCAGCACGTGCATGTCATCGCCGGAGTGGATACGCATGGCCAGACCCATCACGCGGCGGTGATCGACTCCCTCGGGCGGCATCTGGCCGACCGAGAGTTCCCGGCCACGGGTTCCGGGTACCGGCAGCTACTTTCATGGCTCGGCGGCCACGGCACCGTGCAGGCCGTTGGGGTCGAGGGCACCGGAGCCTACGGCGCCGAGCTGTCTCGGGTGCTGGCCCGGGCCGGACTACCGGTGGTCGAAGTCGACCGACCCGACCGCAAGACCCGGCGGATGAAGGGCAAGTCCGACCCGATAGACGCCTATGCCGCTGCTACCGCGGTCGCCTCCGGGCGTGCCACTGGCGTGCCGAAGACCCGCGACGGGATCGTGGAGGCCGTCCGGGCCTTGCGTGTGCCTCGGCGCTCCGCGGTCAAGGCCCGCACCCAAGCGATCAACCAGGCCAGGCAGCTGGTGATCACCGCTCCGGAGGAATTGCGAGCCCAGTTGCGTGGCCTGCCCGCCCGCGAGCTGGCCGCAGTCTGCGCCCGGTTCCGTCCCAGCGACCTCGCTAGTCCCCTCGGCGCGACCAAGGCGGCACTACGCATTCTGAGCCGCCGGATCCTGGCACTGAGTGAGGAGATCGCCGACCTCGACGTCGAGCTGAAAGCCCTGACCGCGCAGACGGCTCCGACCCTGATGAACCGCATGGGCGTGGGACCTGACGTCGCCGGGCAGCTTCTGGCCACCGCGGGCGACAACCCAGACAGGCTGCGCTCCGAAGCGGCGTTCGCGCACCTGTGCGGCGTGGCCCCGATCCCTGCCTCTTCAGGACGACGAGACCGACACCGACTCAACCGCGGTGGCGACCGGGCCGCAAACCACGCCCTGCATACCATCGCACTGAGCCGCATGCGATGGGACGAACGCACCCGCTCCTACGTTGACCGACGAACCGCGCAAGGCCTGTCCAAGAAAGACATCATGCGCTGCCTCAAACGCCACATCGCGCGCGAGATCTACCATGCCCTGATCAACGACCTACAGGCTCGCGACCCCGCCACCAAAGCACCGACCACCGCCGACCTCGCCAAAGCCGCTTGACATCCATAGGAGCATCC
>NZ_JAALDU010000033.1 GCF_014145015.1 Dietzia sp. E1
TCATCAGAACCGCGCTTTCCGAAAGGCGTCCCAAACACATCGGGTTATGGACCGGTTCGGTCGCGGTGATCTCAGATGCCTTCCACACTTTCTCGGCCGTCGGTGGCGTACTGGTGGCCATCATTGCTGCACGGCTCGCTCGCCGGCCAGCAGATGAAGACCGCAGCTTCGGCTGGTATCGCGCGGAAATTGTCGGCGCATTGGTCAACGGCGGTTTCCTGCTGGTGATGGCGCTGGTAGTGATCGTGATGGGCGGGATGCGGCTAACTGCCCCGATCGACCTGTCCACTACGCCGATGTTGTGGGCAGCCGCGGGCGGTTTGCTCACTGAAGTCATCTCGTTGGGTCTGATATGGAAACAAAGTCGCACTGATCTGAACGTCCGCGGCGCACTGTGGCACATTCTTCAGACCTTTGTGGGCAGCCTCCTGATCATCGTCACCGCACTCGTGATCCGCTTTACCGGTTTCTTGCTGATCGACCCACTCTTGGGCATTGCTTTCGGTGTGGTATTGCTGTGGGCGAGCTGGGGCATCTTGCGGGATGCTGCCCATCTACTGATGGCGGGCACACCGACCGACCTCAGCCTTCCCGAGATCACGGCAGCACTGGAGGACACCGAGGGGGTCCAAGGGGTGCACCACGTTCACGCGTCAGCACTGACCAGCGGACGCTATATCTTCTCCGGACACCTTCGAGTGGTCGAGGGCGCCGATCCACAAACCGTCCTGCAAACAGCCTCCACTGTGCTCGAGAACAAGTTCGGGTTCTTCTTCACCACCTTGCAAGTGGAGACCGGCCACCTTGATGAGGCTGGCGCCGAAGCGATCGACATCACGCGGCCCGCGCCGAAAAATAGAACATGAAGGCGCTACTGCTGCTGGCTTTGATCACCGTGTCTGAAGCGACTATCGGCGTATTTGTCAAGCTTAGCGACGGGTTGATTCCCGTCCAGACGCTGACGTTTTACGCGATGGCCTTCGCGGCGGTGTTTCTGTTCATTGCGCGGGCACTGGCGAGCCGGGAATGGCCCCGGTTCCCGCGCGGGAACGTAAAGGACACGGTCATCATCGGCGCGCTGATCGCGGCCCAGGGCGGAGTGTTCAACTACGCCATGACGTTGGTGCCCATCGCCAATGCGGTGATATTCTGGAGTATTGCCCCGTTCTTCGTGTTCATTTTTTCTGCACTGTTTCTTGGCGAGAAGGCGCACAAGCGCTACATCGGGATTTTCGTCATTGCGTTGGCCGGTATCGCCGTGGCTAACCCGCTCAGCGGCGGTCACACCCTGGGCAATCTTGTGGCGTTGGCAACCGGGGCGATCTATGCGGCGATGATCACCTACATGCGTTATGAGGGCAAGACCGAGACGGGTAACGACATAGCCTGGTCGCTCCTGGCCGCGGCACTGGTGCTGTCGCCCTCGCTGCTGCTCGTCGGGCCCGGCAAGGTCTCAGCCACAATCTCCTATCCCGGGCTAGGTATCTCCGTGCCGGTGATGCTTTGGGTGGGGGGTTTGGGCGTGATTTCCACAGGATTCGCCTATTTCGGCATCTCCATCGTTTTGAAAGTTCTCAACGCCAATGTTTACTCGCTGGTCGATATCATTGTCTCCCCTGTGGTAGCCACGACATTGGGGTATCTGGTCTTCGCCGAAGTTCCGGCGCGGAGCACGATTTACGGGGCTGTACTGCTGCTCGGCGCCGGATTCTGGTTGACACGGGAGATGTCGCGGGGGGCAGAAAATCGAGCCGCGCACCCCTGTCAAATTGCCTCCCACCACACTTGAGAGTCCAGGGGTTCGTGCACGAGGTGAACCACGACGTCGTCTTCGACGTTTAGCTGGCTGTCCTCAGTGGGGTGCGGCCCGGTGCGGCAATCCGGTGGAACACCATGGCTGCCGCGAGCGTGATCCCAGCTAGCCAGCCAAGGGCCAGTAACGCCCCGGCGGTCTCGTCGAAACTGGGGGTGAACGCTGCGTCGGTCAAGACGCGAACAGCTCCATGGGAGGGCATCCAAGTCGCCCAGTCGGGTGGGGCGGCGTCGAACATGATGTTCTGGGCCAACCCGACATCAAGGAAAGGCAGCATGAACATCAAGTACAGGCCGCCCAGGCGCCCGACTATAGGTCCGATCAGCACTCCGAGCATGGCGTAGGTCAGGGCAACCGCCAGGGTCGCGAGCGCGAACGCCACCCACGAACGCGGTTGGAAGCTGAAGCTGGTCACGCCCAGGGAGACTGCGCTGACCAACACTGCGGCCAAGAGGATCACCCCGAGACGAGCCGCGAGCACCTCTGCGGTGCGGTAGCCGGCCACAACGAGTCGCCGGTCGGCCTCGAGTGATCCGAGCACGACGAACAGGCCAGCCAGGCCGGCCAGGAAGGCCACGGTGATCGGCACCATGATCGCTCCGTGCACATCGATCATCGAGACAATGGCGATCGTGTCCTGGCCGCGCTCGGTGAGTGCAACGGGGGTGGGCTGATCAGGGGTGATGGCGATCGACAGAGAGATGAAAAAGAAGGGAAGACCGACAAGCAGAACCCACAGTGCGACGTTGCGTCGATACTCGCGCCAGGCGAACCGCGACGCCACCCGTGTGCGCCCCCAGGTCGACTCGGGTGCACGACGACTGGTGCGGCGGTGGCCGGTAGTCAACACGAGGACACCGAACGCGAGCACCAGCCCGCCAAGGGTCCAGACCGCTGCGGCGCCAAGGTCACTGAGCGGGCCCGCGTGGCCAGTGCTGGCATCGAGCATCACCAACGTCGGAAAGTGAGAAGGGAACACGCGGGTAATCCATGAGTCGGACGGACCCATCGCCGGTCCGAGGAATACATCGAACATCCACACGAAGACGATCACCAAAGAGCCGTTGACTTCGGAGCGCACTAGCGCACCCACCGCTGTGCCGAGTCCCAGGTATATGAGGGCAAACATGACGGTGGCTGTCACTGTGCGGCCCACGTCAACGATGTCGGTACGAAGCGCCAGCGCCAGAAGTGAACCGGCAACCGCCACGCCCGCCAACGCCAGAGACGACGCCAGCCTGGCCAGCACGACCCTCGTCGGGGAGGAATCCGTGGCAGCCAGTCGTCGATCTGCCTGACGGGACCCGCTGACGTGGAAGAACCCCGCCACGCCAGCCAGAAATGCTGAGGCCCAGCCGGCGGTCACCGCCTCCAACTGTCCGAGGCTGGCTTGCCCACCCAGGATCCGGGCGAACTCGGCAATCGTGTCCGCTGTCAAGGTCACAAACAGGCTCTTCCGGATCCGGAGTGCGTAGCTGGGGTTCGCC
>NZ_JAALDU010000339.1 GCF_014145015.1 Dietzia sp. E1
GGGCGATCGCCAGCGCGGCCGGGTGCGCGGCCGGCGCGGGGCCGTCCTTGCGCGGTGCCTGCTTGGGCGAGGCGCTGTCGGACTCGCCGTTGCCCTTGCCGTTGCCGTTGCCGCCACGACGACGGCCGCGCTTGGCGCCCGGCTCGTCGGCGTTGTGCGACTCGGTGTGGAGGGGGTCGGCGTGGACGATCAGACCGCGACCCTGGCAGTGCTCACACGGCGTGGAGAACGCCTCGACCAGACCGGTGCCCAGCTTCTTCCGGGTGAGCTGGACCAGGCCGAGCGAGGTGACCTCGGAGACCTGGTGGCGGGTGCGGTCGCGGCCGAGGGCCTCGGTGAGGCGGCGCAGCACGAGGTCGCGATTCGCCTCGAGGACCATGTCGATGAAGTCGATGATCACCATGCCGCCCACATCCCGCAGGCGCAGCTGGCGCACGATCTCCTCGGCGGCCTCGAGGTTGTTCTTGGTGACGGTCTCCTCGAGGTTGCCGCCGGAGCCGGTGTACTTGCCGGTGTTGACGTCGATGACGGTCATGGCCTCGGTGCGGTCGATCACCAGGGAGCCACCGGAGGGCAGCCACACCTTGCGGTCGAGCGCCTTGGCCAGCTGCTCGTCGACCCGGTGGGTGGCGAACACGTCCACGTCGGGGTTGTCGTGGCGTTCGAGCCGGTCGACCATCTCGGGTGCCACGCGCGAGACGTAGCCGTGGACCGTGTTCCAGGACGTCTCGCCCTGGATGACGAGCTTGGAGAAGTCCTCGTTGAACAGGTCGCGGACGACCTTGACCAGCAGATCGGGCTCCTCGTACAGCGCCACGGGCGTGCCGGAACCGGACTCGGTGCGCTTGGCGGCCGCCTCGGAGATCTCCGTCCACTGCGCGGCGAGCCGCTCGACGTCGCGACCGATCTCCTCGGCGCTGACGCCCTCGGCGGCGGTGCGGATGATGACGCCGGAGCCCTCGGGGACGACCTCCTTGAGGATGCCCTTCAGGCGGCGCCGCTCGGTGTCGGGCAGCTTGCGCGAGATGCCGGTCGAGTTGCCGTCGGGGACGTAGACGAGGAACCGGCCGGCCAGCGAGATCTGGGTCGACAGGCGGGCGCCCTTCTGCCCGACGGGGTCCTTGGTCACCTGGACCAACACCATGTCGCCGGACTTGAGCGCCTGCTCGATCCGCCGGGCCTTACCGCCGAGTCCGGCGGCCTCCCAGTTGACCTCGCCGGCGTAGAGCACGCCGTTGCGGCCGCGTCCGATGTCGACGAACGCCGCCTCCATGCTGGGCAGGACGTTCTGCACGCGGCCGAGGTAGACGTTGCCGACCATCGAGCGGGCGGACTCGGTGGTGACGAAGTGCTCGACGAGCACCTTGTCCTCGAGGACGCCGACCTGGGTCATGAGGCCCTTGCCGTCGGTGCGCTGCTTCTCGCGGACCACCATGACGCGGTCCACGGCCTCGCGGCGGGCGAGGAACTCGGCCTCGGACAGGATCGGCTGGCGGCGACGGCCGGCCTCACGGCCGTCGCGTCGACGCTGGCGCTTGGCCTCGAGTCGGGTCGAGCCGGTGATGCCCTGGACCTCGTCGGAGGACGTGCTGGAGCCCTGTCCCGCGCGCCCGGTGCGGCGGCGTGGGTCGCGCTCGTGAACCTCGGTGTGGGGCGGGTCGTCGCTGGAGGTCTGGGCGTCGTCGGCGCCGGAACCCCCACCACGACGACGACGACGGCGACGCCTCCTCGAGCCCGACGGGGCGCCCGAGGAGTCGTCGGACTCGTCCGCGTCGTCGTCTCCGGACTCGTCCTGCCCGTCGGCGTCGTCGGCCGTCCGGTCCGCGGCGTCGTCGGAGCGGTCGCGGCCGGTCCCGCGGGCGGCCGTCGCGGTGTCGTCGGACGCGTCTGCGCCG
>NZ_JAALDU010000340.1 GCF_014145015.1 Dietzia sp. E1
TCGGGCGGCGTCGCGGCCGGGAGGCCGGGGGTGGTGTCGGGGGACGACGACGAGGTGGGCGGCGGCCGGCTCCGGGACCTGCTCCGGCGGCGCGGGCGGGTCTCGCCCGGTCCCGCGATGCGCATGGAGGCGGCCTACTGCGCGGAGGTCGTGGGCCTGACCCTGGAGGCGATGGGCGTGCTCCGGCCCGCCGGGGACGCCGGTTGGTACGACCCGGGGAGGTTCTGGAGCGGGGACGACCTGCCCCTCGCGCCGGGCTGGGACTACGGACGGGAGATCGCCGTGACCGTCAACCCCCCAGGATCGCCTCGCTGACGTCGGCCTCGACTGCCTCGGGGGCCACCACGAGCAGTTCGTCACCGGGCTCGAACGGCACGTCGGGTTCGGGGACGATCACCCGCCCGCCGCGCAGGATCGCCACGAGGGCGGCGTCGCGGGGTATCCGCACGCGGGACACGGGGCGTCCGGCCAGCGGGGTCTGCGGGGGCAGCGTCACGCTGACGAGGTTCGCGCCGCCGCGACGCAGCGTCATGAGCCGGACGACGTCGCCGACGGAGACCGCCTCCTCGACGACCGAGACGATCAGTCTGGGGGTGGAGACCGCCACGTCGACCCCCCAACGCTCGTCGAAGAGCCACTCGTTGCGGGGGTCGTTGACACGGGCCACGACGCGGGCGACGGCGAACTCGGTCTTGGCGAGCAGGCTCACCACCAGATTGGCCTTGTCGTCCCCGGTCGCGGCGACGACGACGTCGGCCTCCTCGGTGCGGAGCCGCTCGAGGACGCTGAGCTCGCAGGCGTCACCGACCTGCTGGTCGGCGTCATCGACCGGGTCGGCGGAGAACACGCTGGACCGCTTGTCGATCAGGGTCACCGTGTGGCCGCCCGCGAGCAACTCCCGCGCGATGGACCGTCCGACGACCCCGGCACCGGCCACGACGACCCGCATCGAACTGGTCCGGAACGCCCGGGACGGGGCCTCGGCGAGCAGGCCGGAGCCGTCGGCGTAGTCGTCGACCGAGGGGTCGGGAGTCGGGTCAGGCATCGGAGGATCCTCGCTGCATCAGGTCCTCCAGGCCGCGCACCGCCTCCGAGGGCACGGCGAGGTGGAGGACGTCGTCGGACTGGACGAGCGTGTCCCGGTCCGGGATGCGGCACTCGCCGAAGCGGGTGACCGCGGCGGCGCGGCCACCGACCTCCGCGGCGAGCCGGTCGACGGGCAGGCCCACCCATCCCGGCGGGGCGTCGAGTGCCACCAGGGAGACCGTGTCGGTCTGGTCCCGCCACTCCACCGGACTCGTCCCGGCGGTGATGTACCGGACGAGCCGGCCGGTCGCCCAGGGGACGGTGGTGACGGTCGGGATACCCAGACGTTCGTAGACCTCGGCCCGGCCGGCGTCGTAAATGCGGGCGATCACGCGCTCGACACCGAAGGTCTCACGGGCCACCCGGGCCGCGATGATGTTGGAGTTGTCCCCCGAAGACACGGCGGCGAACGCGTCGGCGCCCACCAGCCCGGCGTCGGTGAGCACCGCCCGGTCGAACCCCTGGCCGGTGACGGTCTGACCGCCGAACCCCTCGGGCAGCCGGGCGAAGGCCGCGGGGTCGCGGTCGATCACCACCACCGCGTGGCCGGCGGCGTCGAGCTCGGCGGACAACGCCGCCCCGACACGGCCACAGCCCATGACGACGACCCTCATCGCGAGTCCCACTCCTCCCGGCGCACGCTCGTACCCCAGGGACGTCACGCTACTCACATCCGCGGATGCTGTCCGCCGCGGCGCGCGGGTCCTACGATGTGTCGGTGTCCAGGATCTCCAGGGTCTCCGTGGGAGCCAAGCGCCTGTTGGTGGGGCGCCCGTTCCGCAGCGACACCATCGGCGCCACGCGCCTGCGCAAACGGATAGCCCTGCCGGTGTTCGCCTCCGACGCGCTGTCGTCGGTGGCCTACGCCCCGCAGGAGATCTTCCTCGTGCTGTCGATCGCCGGGATGTCGGCGATCGCGCTCACCCCGTGGGTCGGGGTGGCGGTCGCGTTCGTCATGGTCGTCGTCATCGCCTGTTACCGGCAGAACGTCCACGCCTACCCGTCGGGTGGCGGTGACTACGAGGTGGCGACGGTCAACCTCGGCCCCCGCGCCGGCCTCGGGGTGGGCGCGGCGCTGCTCATCGACTACGTCCTAACTGTCGCCGTCTCCATCTCCGCCGCGGCGGCGAACATCGGCTCCGCCATCCCGTTCGTGCAGTCCCACGCCGTCTTCTTCGCCGTACTCGCGATCGCCGGACTCGCCGCGGTCAACCTCCGGGGGATCCGGGAGTCCGGGGCGATGTTCGCGGTGCCCGTCTACGCGTTCCTCGCGTCCATGATCGCCCTCATCGTGTGGGGCCTGCTGCAGGTCGAGGTACTCGGCCGGGACCTGTCCGCGGAGTCGGCGGAGTTCGACCTCGTCCCCGCGGAGGGCGCGGAGGTGACCGGCCTGGCGCTGGCGTTCGTGGTGGCCAAGTCCTTCGCCTCGGGGTGCGCCGCGCTCACCGGCGTCGAGGCCATCCACAACGGGGTGCCGGCCTTCCGCAAGCCCCGCGCCCGCAACGCGGCGATCACCCTCGCGATCCTGGGCGTGCTCTCGGTGTCGTTCCTGCTGGGCCTCATCGCGCTGGCGCGCAGGCTCGGGGTCCGGATCGCGGAGAACCCGGCCACCCAGCTCGTCGGCGCCCCGGAGGGATACCAGCAGAAGACGATGATCGCGCAGCTCGCGGAGCCGGTCTTCGCCGGGCTGCCGATCGTGTTCTACGTCGTCATGGTCGTGACCGCGACCATCCTCGTGCTGGCGGCCAACACCGCGTTCAACGGCTTCCCCGTGCTGGCGTCCGTGCTCGCCCGTGACAAGTACCTGCCCCGTCAGCTCGCAACGCGCGGCGACCGACTCGCGTTCTCCAACGGCATCGTGCTCCTGGCGATCGCGGCGATCGCGCTGGTGATCGCGTTCGACGCCCAGGTCACGGTCCTCATCCAGCTGTACATCGTGGGCGTCTTCGTGGCGTTCACGCTGGGCCAGCTCGGGATGGTCCGCCACTGGACACGGCGGCTGCGGCACGAGGAGATCCCGGCGGTCCGTCGTCGGGCTCGCCGGTCGCGGGCGGTCAACGCGGTCGGGTTCGGCCTCACCTCGGGTGTCCTGATCATCGTGATGGCCACCAAGTTCTTCTCCGGCGCCTATATCGCCGTCCTGGCGATGGTGGCGGTCTTCGGCGTGATGAGGCTCATCTACCGGCACTACGACGCGGTGGCGCGTGAACTGGACGACTCCTCCCGCGAGGTCGTGCTGCCCAGCCGGACCCACTGCCTCGTCCTGGTCTCCAAGCTGCACCTGCCGACCCTGCGGGCCCTCGCGTACGCGAGGGCGACCCGCCCGGACACCATCGAGGCCCTGACGGTGAACATCGACACCGCCGAGACCCGCGCCCTCGTCAGGGAATGGGAGAGCCGGGGCATCTCCGTTCCGCTCAAGGTCGTCGAGTCCCCGTACCGTGAGATCAACCGCCCGGTCGTGGACTACGTCAAGCGGCTGCGGGACCAGTCACCGCGGGACGTGGTGATCGTGTACATCCCGGAGTACGTGGTGGGCCACTGGTGGGAGCAGCTGCTGCACAACCAGAGCGCGCTGCGCCTCAAGACCCGCCTGCTCTACGAGCGCGGAGTCATGGTCACGAGCGTGCCGTGGCAGCTGTCGTCCTCGCGCGGCCGGGCGGAGCAGGCCCGCGACGAACCGATCGTCGGGCGTTTGGGCGGACCGGAGGCGAGATGACACACGAGCACACGACCGACTGGACGGGCCGCGTCCTGCGGCTGGAGGTGGCCGGCCCGGCACACGGCGGTGAGTTCGTCGCCCGGCACGAGGGACGAGTGGTGTTCTGCCGCGGCGGGATCACCGGGGAGACGGTCGATGTCCTGG
>NZ_JAALDU010000341.1 GCF_014145015.1 Dietzia sp. E1
ACAAGGGCGTGGCCGAGGGACACATCGCGAACGCGGTTGCCGATATCGACGAGTCCGACGAGCGTCGGCAGGCGACTGAACTCGTGCGCGCCCGGCTCGGCAGACGCCCGGCCGCCGCGCTCTCCGGGCCCGAGGCGCAGGGCGAGCGGCGGCGGCTCGTCGCATTCCTCGCCCGCCGGGGTTATCCCACGGGGTTGGCGATGTCCGTCGTGGACGCCGAATTGGCGGCCCACGCCTCGCCCTGAGTACCCTGGCCTGCGTGGATTCTCTCGTGACCGACCTGCATCCGGCGGCGGAGAACGCCCCCGCCGAGGGCGTGGACCGCCGCACCTACCAGGTGCGCACCTTCGGATGCCAGATGAACGTCCATGACTCCGAACGGCTCTCCGGGGTGCTCGACGCCGCCGGCTACGTTCCCTTCGAGGGCGACGCCGACCCGGCCACCGGCAGCTTGCCGGACCTCGTCGTGTTCAACACCTGCGCGGTCCGTGAGAACGCCGACAACCGGCTCTACGGCACCCTCGGCCATCTGCGGCCGTGGAAGGACGCCAACCCCCGACTACAGATCGCCGTCGGCGGATGCCTGGCGCAGAAGGACAAGGACGCCGTCGTCTCGCGGGCGCCGTGGGTCGATGTCGTGTTCGGCACCCACAACCTCGGGCACCTGCCGACCCTCCTCGACCGCTCCCGGCACAACGAGCGGGCCGAGGTGGAGATCGCCGACTCCCTGCAGCATTTCCCCTCGACCCTGCCGGCGACCCGTGACTCCGCCTACGCCGGCTGGGTCTCCGTCTCCGTCGGCTGCAACAACACCTGCACGTTCTGCATCGTGCCGTCCCTGCGCGGCAAGGAGGTGGACCGCCGCCCCGGCGAGGTCCTCGCGGAGATGCAGGCCCTCGCCGACGAGGGCGTGCTCGAGGTGACGCTGCTCGGCCAGAACGTCAACGCCTACGGACGGTCGTTCCACGACCCCGACGAGCCGTCCGACAAGGGCGCGTTCGCCAAACTCCTGCGCGCGGCCGGCCGGATCGAGGGCATCGAGCGCATCCGCTTCACCTCGCCCCACCCCGCCGAGTTCACCGACGACGTCATCGAGGCCATGGCCTCCACCCCGACCGTCTGCCCGCAGCTGCACATGCCGCTCCAGTCCGGCTCCGACCGCGTCCTGCGCGCCATGCGGCGCTCCTACCGCTCCGAGCGCTTCCTCGGCATCATCGACCGCGTCCGCGCGGCCATGCCGCACGCCGCCATCACGACCGACATCATCGTCGGCTTCCCCGGTGAGACCGAGGAGGACTTCCAGGCGACCCTCGACGTCGTCGAGAAGGCCCGGTTCTCCAGTGCCTTCACCTTCCAGTACTCGCCCCGCCCCGGCACCCCGGCGGCCACGATGGAGGACCAGATTCCCAAGGCCGTGGTCCAGGAGCGGTACGAACGGCTCATCGCCCTCCAGGAGCGGATCACCCTGGAGGAGAACCAGGCGCAGGTCGGGCGCGTCGTCGAACTGCTCGTCACCGCCGACGAGGGCCGCAAGGACGCCGCCACCGCCCGCATGACCGGCCGTGCCCGCGACGGTCGCCTCGTGCACTTCGCGCCCGTCGGAGAAGCCGCCGACCGGGTGCGCCCCGGCGACGTCGTCACCACCCGCGTCACCGCCGCCGCCCCGCACCACCTGCTCGCCGACGACGGTGTCCTCAGCTACCGCGCCACGCGCGCCGGGGACCGCCACGAGGAGGGCCGCAAGCCCGAGACGCCACCGATCGGCGTGGGGCTCGGGCTGCCCACCCTGCGCCGCGAGACCGCCCCCGCCGCCACCATCGAGAAGGGATGCCCCACGTGAGCACCGACGACGACCGACGCGACCCTATCGCAGGGATCATGGAGGTCACCCGCAACGCGGAATCGGAACTGCGCTCGAAGGACCGCATCCTCGGACGCACGCTCGTGATCGGCCGGGCCTACCTCGCCTCGGCCGTCCTCATCGTGCTGCTCGCCGCAGCGCTCGCGCTCCCGCACAGCGACGGCGTCCGCGGATTCGACGTCCTGTTCTTCACCGACGTGGCCCGCGAGCAGTACACGTCGCTACCGTCCCACCTCTTCGTCCTCCTGTACTCGGTGGGCACCATTGTCTTCGGCGCCGTGATGATCCTGACGCAGAAGTGGTGGGCCGCCGGCATCGCGTGGAGCACGGCCTGTGTGGCCGCCGTGTACGGCGTGCTGGCGATCTGGCTGCGCCAGTCCGGCCGCGGGCCCAACCCGGACTTCCAGGACTTCGGCGGGCCGGGCTTCGGCCTCTACCTCAGCGAACTGCTCGTGCTGGCGCTGGTCGCCACCCTCGCCGCGGTGCTGTGGTCGCGGACTCCCGAGCAGCGCCAGCTGGAAGAGGACGCGCGGCACGGCGACGGGGTCTGACCACACCCGCGTAGACGCCGGGAGCCCGGCCGGGGTCACCGGCCGGGCTCCC
>NZ_JAALDU010000342.1 GCF_014145015.1 Dietzia sp. E1
CTCATCTCCGGGTGTCCACCAGAGCGGGAACGGTCCAGCCCAAGATCTCCATCGCGACGCCGACCCCGACAGCTGGTGGGAACTAGTTGCCGCAGCCCGCGCCGCACTACCCGCTCCCGACATGCTGCTCGCGCCCCACCACTGGGCCCGCACCGCAGCCTGACCACTAGTGACTGATGAGCCGAAGCGAGTCACCACAGGTCGGGGGAGGAGTCGGGTGCCGGCCCCCATGGCGAGCTCGTCGTGGGATGGGTGTCCGGGCCGGGTTCGTGTTCTGCGGACCGGGATGCGAGGTACGAGTCAACAAAGTCCTCGGTAGAGAAGGACGCTGCACGGGCTACCGCCGTGGCGTCAGGATCGGCGGCAAGTGTGCGGTAGGTGTCTGCAAGCCAGTTGGTGAGTTCGGTATCGCATCCCGGGGCCGCCGGTGGGGGAGTGGGCAGTGCTGTGGTCTCGGCTTGTTCGCGGGTCGCGTGACGTATCCGGTGGGCGATGACGGTACCGGGTTTGTTGGCAGTGTCGAGGGTGTCGGTGGCGTTGTCCCACTCCTCGCGGGGGTCGAGGCCTCGGGTTGCTGCTTCGGTCCACGCGCCTTCCAGGGCCTGGTACTGGTCGGGGTCTGCCTCGAGTTGGTGGGCGTAGACCCGCGGTAGAGCGTCGATGTAGGCAGGGAGCGTGGCTGCGGCAAAGTCGCGGGCGGCGAGGTCAACGCCGTGGCGGTAGAGCTGCTCCAGCCGTTCGTCGCTGGTGGCGCTCTCGTACTCCTGGCGCAGGGTTTCGGTGGCCGAGGCCTGGTGGGTGTCGCGGGCCAGAACGCCAGCCAGCACCTCGTCTGCGGTTGGGGCTTGGTGGTCGCCGGCGGAGTGCATGTGTGCGTCCTCGGCGCCCGTGTCGAGGGTGGGGTCGCACACGGCGTAGGCGCGGTTCTCTTTCTTGCCGCGGGTCATGGCGACGTACAGGCCGGCCCGGTCCACGGAGGTGTCGACGACGGCGTGGACGGTATCGACAGTGGCGCCCTGCGCGCGGTGGATGGTGGCGGCGTAACCGAGATGAATGCTCTTGTCGGCGTAGCTGGCGAAGATGAGCATGGCCTGCCCGGTGGAGGAGTCGCGCACCCCCAGTGACCCATCGTCAGCGATGCCGGTGACGGTGAACAGTTGGCCGTTGATGACCCGTCCGAGGTAGGTGCGGTCCTCTGCGTACAGCTTGGAGTTGGTGCGGGCGATCACGGTGTCGCCGACACCCACGGTGTCCCCGCGAGCCACCTTGGTGGTGTGTGCGTCGTCGACTAGCCCGCGGGCGATGCGATCGGCCCGGATCACTTCATTGAGAGTGTCGACGTCGGCGTTGGTGGAGGCAATGATTAGTGCCTGGCGGCCCGCGTTGGTGTCGGCCAGGAACGCCTCGACGGCCTGGGTGAGCATCTGCTCCCGGTGCCCGCCGGTGATCCATCCGCGCTCGTTGTAGAGAGCCAGCGCGCCTGGGTCACCTTCGCGCAGGCCCAGGGTCGCGTCGGCTTGGTCGGTGTCCGCGCCCATGCGCATCACCTCCCGGAGCTGAGGCGTTCCGCGGGCGCGAGTCAGGTCGGCGAACAGACCCCCGGTCTCGACTGCCGCGAGCTGTTTGGGGTCGCCGATCAGGCGGAGAACTGCCCCGGATTCGGCCGCGATTTCGGTCAGTGCGGCCAGGTTCTCGGTGCTGGCCATGCCCGCCTCATCGACCAGAAGCATGTCCCCAGGTTTGATCGTGACCGGTAGTGCGTCGAGTGATTTCCCGGGCAGGTTCGGGTGCCTGCCGAGCCAGGTGAAGGTCAGCGAGTCGATGGTGTGGCAGTCGGTGCCGATGTCGCCCGCGAGGACGCTGGCCGCTGCCGCGGAGGGTGCCAGACCGATGACGGATCGACCGGTGTCGTGCCAAGTTCGGGCGACGACCTTCATGGATGCGGTCTTGCCGGTTCCGGCCGGACCCACCCCGGCGGCAAGCAGTGATCCGGCACCGATGAGGTGCTGCGCCAGAGCAGTTTGCCCGGCATTGAGGGTCCACCCTTCGGCGTCCTCGTGCGCCTTCAGCGCACGGTCGAGATCGGCGCGGGTAGCGATCACCGCGACCGGGGTGCCAGTCGCTTCCAGGGTGACGGTCTCGGCGTCCAGCACTGCCTGAGTGGTGTACTTCTCGGCGCCTGCGTGCCGGTCCACACCAGCCCCGTTTGGCCCGATCAGAGGGCTGGGAAGGTCCAGAATCTCCGGCGGGGTCAGCTGCACCACGAGCTCTCCCATAGCGGTGGCCATAACCTGTTCGTGCGCCCGGTCCAGGGCCTCGGCGCCCTCGAATCGGTAGCCCTTGAGCGCGGTCGATACGGCGGTGTCGATGTGGGAACGGCGGAACTGCGCCCGCCGTGCGGTCACTGCCTCCACCGCCCGCTCGGCCACCTGCCGGGCGTGGACCCGGGCGTCGAACAGCTCCCGCGACACCTCGCTCCGGCCCTGCCCGGTGACCTCGCCAACCACGCTGTCCACTGCGTGCGTGCCGACGACCTTTTCGGCCATCTCCCGCCAGGTGGCGCGGTGCTCGGCCAGAGATCGGGCGGGCTTCTTGGCGTCGCGGGTGTCGAGGATGGCCTTCTGCCACAGGGCGTAGGACGCCCGCTGGGAAGGCTGCCGATTGTTCTTCTCAACGTACTCACTGACGAGTCGGTCATAGACCGGCCTGGCCAGGGCCCGGCGGGAGGAGAAGGCGTCGATCAGGCGGCGGTCGATGCCCTTGACCTCCCAGATGGGCGCCTTGTCCGGGTGCGGGTAGTTGGCCTGGAACTCCACGCCCATGCGACGGGTCAGAAGGTCGTGCAGGATCGCGTCGTAGCGGGCCGAGATCGCCTGGTGCATCTGGTGGATTGCGCGAGAGTCCAGCGACAGCCACCGCCCGTCAGGGCCTTGGACCTTATTGGCCACAAGGACGTGAGAGTGCAGGTCCGGGTCCCCGCACCGGGTGTCAAAGTGGGTGAACTCGGAGGCGATGATCCCGCCGGTTTTGACCTGCTTGATACCGCCGGTCCCGACGCGCGTGTAGATCGCGTTGTCCTCGGCCCATGCCAGGGTTTCGGCCACGGCTTCGTGATGCAACGCAGCCACGCGAGAGGCGGTGTTCTCATCGGCCAGCGCCCACAGGACGCTGACACTTTTCACCGGAGAGAACGTGAAATCGAACCCGGCGACAGCTTGCTTGACCTGGTCGCGCTCGCGGTTGACCCAGGCGATGACATCCTTACCGGAGGCGTGTTCGTAACCGAACTTCTCGGTATAGAACGGGCGCGCGACCCCCTCGGCGATCTGTCCTCGTTCATCGGGTGTGGGGCGCCGGCCTTCGACTGCGAGGAACGTCTTTTCCGCGGCGGCTATCGCTTCCAGGACGTCAACCCCGCCGGTGTAGATGGGGAAGGACCGGCCCAGCTTGCAGGCCGACAGACCGCGGCCGTCCGCCATCATCTGGTCGGTATCCGGGTGCAGGCCCTCGCCATACAGAGCCGCCATCTGCGCCTCGGTGACGACTGAACCGGAAGTCGCGGACTGGGAGTTCAGTCCCTGAAGTCCATTACCAATCCACCGTCCCGGAGGGGTGCCCTTGGCGGCGTAGTAGTCCGACAGGGCCAGGCCCTGCGGGTCGGCATCGTGGGTGGCAACCGAGCGCAGCAGGTACTGATATCCAGTACCCGCGTGGACCGCCCGCAGACTCATCACGCACGCCAGCGTATGCGGACAGAATCCGCGCGTCTATGCGTCACAGCGCACGGCGCTGTGACCAGGAGGTTCCCGTCGTTCACTCGAAGTGCCTACTGTGTAAGACTGTTCAGAGGAGCGAGAGCGAGTCGGGTTTTGTGGCGGACGCACGGAGGGCGACTGGCCGGGGCGGTGCGGAAGCTGCGGCGGGCAGCCGCAGCCAGAGCGTGGGCAGCCAGAGCGTGGGCGACTGCGGGGGAGAGCGGCGACCAATAGGGTCGAGCGTATGGGCCTCGCGAAGACAGACTCCCGTTCACAGACCGCACGGGCCCGCGCCCGCCAAGCAATGGCCGTCGAGTTGGAGCGAGCGCGCAAGCGCGAGTCCAAGCTTATTGCCGTGTTCTCCGCGATCGACGCCCGCGAGGAAGCAGAAGCCACCCTCGGCGGCGCGCTCATCGAGCTCCGGGGCCTCGGCGTCCCCCAGTCCGACCTAGCCGAGATGACCGGCCTGTCTGCCCGCGACGTCGGTGCAGCGATCCGCAGCGCAAAAAACTCCGAGGACGACAACGACGAAGCCAGCGGCGAGTCTGAGTCAGAGAGCACCGGGAGTGCGAGCGAAGACGCTGAGACGGGCACGGCTGTAGACAGTTCGGACAGCAACGGTGCCAGCAACCACTGATCCCCGCGGTGGGCCGTGGTGTGAGGACGTTCCCCTGCCGGGACTGGACCTGGAACCACGGTCCACCTCGTCTGGGCCGTCGGCTAACTCGCGCCCCTACAGCGCGACACTGCCCCCCACTCCGGAGGCAATCGCCGCGTTCTGGGCCAAGGTCGTACGAGCCCCCGGCGACGGACATTGGCTGTTCACGGGGGCCGTCTCCGGTGTTGATGGGTACGGACGCTTGAGCTGGCGCGAAGGCGGCGTGAGCCGCACCGAATCAGCGCACCGGTTCGCGCTTCTACTCGACGGCATCGACCTGGCCGGCGTCGTCGCCGAACACCGCTGCAACGAGCCACTATGCGTGCGCGTTGATCCCGATCACCTGATCCCGTCCACACAGGCGGCGAACCTGAACTACGCCGTCGCCTGCGGACGCACCGGAATTATCCGAACCTCCCTCAGACGGCAAGACCGCCACGCCCGCTCCCTGGCCGTCCGCAACGCAGTCTCTGGTGGCTGGGACCCCATCGCCTACAGCGCCGCATCCGGCAATACCGCACCCCTGGATACACCTTCGCTGTTCTGATCTGACGTACGCTTACCCACAACAAAGGCCCCGCCACACCGCGGGGCCTTTTCTCGTTCCGGTCGGAAGAGATGTGTCAGCGTTCAGTCACTCGCGCGTCTTGCGCTTTCGCAGTTCCCAGAACTGCGGCAGCGTCCACCGCGGGCGGCGTCTGGTCGATCACCACGCGCGCCAACCGTGACCGGTACCGCGCATCATTGCGGACCGCGAACGACCAGTGCCCGATAAACCAGGCCAGCGTCCCCAGCGCCGCGAGGAGTCGGCGCCCACGTTCGCCCCCTGCATCACCCCGAGCAAGCCGATGATCGCGCACATCCCGCCCACACCTCGCGCGGTCGGAGGAAGCACGAGGGCACCGCCCGCCACCACCGCGACCGCCAACGTCGCCGTGCCAAGATCCCACATTGCGTGCCACCTTCTCCCTCAGGCCGCGGGCGCGCCGTGGACGCCGCCTACCTACGACTCGAGTCGGTCCGCCGAGCTCGGCGTCCCCGAATGATCGTCGTGCCCTTGGGGTGTGGCTGCCACCTCTGACACTCAGTTCTCAGGGGCGCTCGTCGGGGCGTTCAGTTGCGGTCGACGGTGTGCCGGCCGGGCCGGCCTCGCGAGTGTTATCGCGTAGTGAGTCCAGCACTTCACGCAGAGTGTCCGAGGTCGCCTCGGCGCGGACCCGGGCCCGGTCGGCCTGCTCGGCCTCGGCGCGCGCGTCCTGCGCGTCCCGAAGGGCCGCGTCAAGCTGCCCGCGCAGCTGCGCCAGCTCCGCGCGCAACCCTTCGACCTCGCCAGCGGCGCGATCGCAGGCCGCGACGGCGTCATCTCTCTGCGTGGCGGCCTGCTCGGCGGCGGCCAGGGCGTCTGCTTCGCCAGTGCGGGCTGCATCCAGCGCCACGGCGGTCGCCTCGTCCGCCTGCTCCGCGGCCCGCTTCCACGCCGCGGCCCACACCGACTGCACCATCGCCGACATCGCCTCCGACAGATCCGGAGCCTCGGGCACGTCCCCAGCAGCGCCGGTGGCGTGTTCACGCATCCACGCGGCCACCTCACCGATGCGCACCCCCGCTTCACGCTGCACGCTGCGCACGGTGACCTTGTCCCCTCGCGCGACGAGCACCCCATAGGCCCTGGCGATCTTCTCCGACGTCGACATAGCCATCTCCCCTCCGATCGGTAACGGGTAACCGGAAACGTTTTCCGTTACCTATGTTACCCGCCTGTGGCGTCCGGCGGGATAGTGCTCGCCCGGATATCGCCGGCGAGCGGGCGCTGCGGCGGGTCGTCGGCGCCCAGGGCCCAGGCGACGACCCGAAGGCGATTCTGCCCAGAGGGAGGGGAGCGCCGGCTATCGGCGGTCAGGTTGTAGGTATCCAAGACGGCGGCCAGGGCGGTGTTGCCCGCCGGCGGGGCCACGGTAATCCCGGTGATTCCTCGTTCCCACAGCGACACCGGGATGTGGGAGCCCAGGTACGTGACTGGCGGTCGTGTGGCCAGTGAGTGGTGGTCGCTCGTGAGCGGGCTGTCGGGTGGGGCCGTGGGTGCGCGCTTACCAGTTCTTGGTGGGGTCCATGACGCGGGCGCGCGAGTGGCCGCGGATGCGGAAGCTGGGGTGGGCGAGTCCCTCGTTGACGAGGCGGCGGCCGACGTCGAGGGTGGCGGCGAGTTGATCGTCGGTGAGTGCCATGCGGTCATTGCGCAGGGTCAGGGAGACGACGCCGTTCCATGCGCCCCAGAGGAAGAGCGCGGTTTCTTTCGGCGGGTAGTCGGGCGAGGCCTCGCCCGTGGCGATGGCGCTTTCGAGGTGTGCTTGGAACCGGCCGAGGATCTCGTCGAGGCGGTCGCCGACTTGTTGGCTCAGCTCGTGGGCGCTGGCGGAGAGGCCGGAACCGTGGCCGTCGAAGGCGAGGAAGCGGAACGACCCGCGGTGGTCCAGGTAGAACCGCAGGTACACGTCGCTGGCGGCGATGACCTGCTCGAGGGGCGAGTACTCGGGACGGAGGGCCTCGTCGAGGTAGGTGCTGAACCGGGTCAGCGCGCGGTCGGCGAGGGCGAGCAGGATGCCGTCCTTGCTGCCGAAGTACTTGTAGAGCGCGCCCACTGACATGTCCGAGTCCTCGGCGATCTGCTCCATCCGGACGTTGCGCTGCCCGGAGACGAACGCCCGCTCGGCGGCGTCGAGGATGCGCTCGCAGTTCTGCGCGCGGCGCTTAACCATCCGGGGGCTGCGCCGCGGGGGCGCGCTTGCCGACTCGGTCACCTCCCGGATGCTACCGGGTCGAGGCCCCCCCGGCCCGTGAACGAGATTCACTAGGGAATATTCGTTGACAAAGTGGGTCGGGCGTTCCAGACTGGGTCACGAACGTGGCCGACGTCACAGTGGCGTCGAGGACGGCCACTCCACCGAGAAGAGGCGCGCCGACCCACGTAGAGACGGACGCACGAGGCGCCCGCCGCGGCCGTCTGAGCCCAGGGAAAGAAGCGTGACAAGAAGGCCACTGAGCCTGCGCTGACCAACGGAAAACTCAACGGGCCAAAGGACGTCAAATACTACGTATCAGGAGTTCACTATGGCAGTTGTAACCTTTGTCTCCCACGACGGCGAGGAGCACGAGGTGCCCTTGGAGGAGGGGCAGTCACTCATGCGGATCGCCGTCAACAA
>NZ_JAALDU010000343.1 GCF_014145015.1 Dietzia sp. E1
CCACGGTGCCCGTCGAGTCCCGGATGGGCGCGGAGATCGAGGCCACGCCCGCCTCCCGCTCGGCGACGGACTGTGCCCAGCCACGCCGGCGGACCTCCGCCAGCTGGCGTTCGGTGTACGTGGCGTCGGACAGCAGCGCGCGCTGCGTGGCCGGGTCGGCCCACGCGGCGAGGACCTTGGCACCCGACCCGCGGCTCATGGGCAGAACCGCGCCGACGGGCACCGTGTCCCGCAGGCCGGTCGGCGGCTCGGCCGAGGCCACGCAGATACGGCGGTCGCCGTCCCGGCGGTAGACCTGGACGCTCTCCTCGGTGATCTCCCGCAACCGCGGCAGTACGGAGGAGGCGGCGTCGGCGAGGGAGTCGGAGACGTGCGCCGCGAGCTTGGCCAGTCCGGGCCCGAGGCTCCACACTCCGGCGTCGTCACGGGACAGCAGTTGATGGATCTCCAGGCCCACCGCGAGGCGGTGCGCGGTGGCGCGCGGCAGTCCCGTCCGCTCGCAGAGGTCGGCCAGGACGCAGGGCTGCTCGGCCACCGCGTGCAGCACCGTCATCGCTTTGTCGAGGACCCCGATCCCGCTATACTGTCTCACAGTTCGACTATATCGTCCTACATGGTGAGAATCCATCAGAGGCTCATCCGGGATGTGACTGGAGGCGTGATGACTGAGACCGTGACCGGTGGAACGCGACCGCGGACCCTGGCCGAGAAGGTCTGGGACGACCACGTGGTGGTCAGCGGAGAGGGTGAGGGCGAGTCCCGGGGGCCCGACCTCATCTTCATCGACCTCCACCTCATCCACGAGGTCACCAGTCCCCAGGCGTTCGACGGACTCCGCCTGGCCGGGCGTCAGCTCCGCCGCCCGGACCTCACACTGGCCACCGAGGACCACAACGTGCCGACCGACATCGTCGGCGGCGCCGTCAACCTCATCGCCGACCAGACCTCGCGCGTCCAGATCGAGACCCTGCGCCGCAACTGCGAGGAGTTCGGTGTCCGGCTGTACCCGATGGGCGATCTCGACCAGGGGATCGTCCACGTCGTGGGCCCCCAGCTGGGCCTGACCCAGCCGGGCATGACGGTGGTGTGCGGCGACTCGCACACCTCCACCCACGGGGCGTTCGGGTCCATCGCCATGGGTATCGGTACCTCCGAGGTCGAGCACGTCATGGCCACCCAGACGCTCAGCCTGCGGCCGTTCAAGACGATGGCCGTGACCGTCACCGGCGAGCTGCAGCCCGGCGTCACGGGCAAGGACCTCATCCTCGCCGTCATCGCCCAGATCGGCACCGGCGGGGGGCAGGGCTACATCATCGAGTACCGCGGCGAGGCCATCGAGAAGCTCTCGATGGAGGCCCGGATGACCGTCTGCAACATGAGCATCGAGGCCGGCGCGCGGGCGGGCATGATCGCGCCCGACCAGACCACCTACGACTACCTGCGCGGCCGTCCGCACGCGCCCACGGGCGACGAGTGGGACGAGGCCGTGCGGTACTGGGAGAGCCTGCGCACCGACGAGGACGCGGTCTTCGACGCCGAGGTCGTGATCGACGGCTCCGCGCTCACCCCGTTCGTCACCTGGGGCACCAACCCCGGTCAGGGCGTTCCGCTGGGCGCGTCCGTCCCGGACCCGGAGTCGTTCACGGACGAGAGCGCGCGGATCGCCGCCGAGAGCGCCCTGGAGTACATGGACCTGCGGGCCGGCACCCCCATGCGCGAGGTGCCCGTCGACGTCGTGTTCGTCGGGTCGTGCACCAACGGCCGCATCGAAGACCTGCGCACCGTCGCCGAGGTCATCGACGGGCAGAGGATCGCCGACGGCGTGCGGATGCTCGTCGTGCCGGGCTCCATGCGGGTGCGCCAGCAGGCCGAGCGGGAAGGCCTGGACCGGGTGTTCACCGAGTTCGGCGCCGAGTGGCGCCAGCCGGGCTGCTCCATGTGCCTGGGCATGAACCCCGACTCGCTGCTGCCCGGCCAACGGTGCGCGTCCACCTCCAACCGCAACTTCGAGGGACGCCAGGGCAAGGGTGCGCGCACTCACCTGGTCAGCCCGTCGGTCGCCGCGGCGACCGCGGTGCTCGGGCACCTCGCCTCACCCGCCGATCTCGAGCCCGCGAAGGGGGCCTGACACCTCATGGAGCCGATCACCACCCACACCGGCATCGGCGCCCCGCTGCGCCGCTCCAACGTGGACACCGACCAGATCATCCCCGCCGAGTACCTCAAGCGCGTCACACGCACCGGGTTCGAGGACGGCCTGTTCTCCTCCTGGCGGGCGAACGAGCCGGACTTCGTCCTCAACCGCCCGCCGTACGACCGCGCCTCCGTCCTGGTCGCCGGGCCGGACTTCGGGACGGGCTCGTCGCGGGAGCACGCCGTGTGGGCCCTCATGGACTTCGGCTTCCGCGTGGTCGTCTCGTCCCGCTTCGCCGACATCTTCCGCGGCAACTCGGGTAAGTCCGGCCTCGTGGCCGCCCGGGTCGAGCAGGAGAACGTCGAGCTCCTGTGGAAGGTGATGGACGAGCGACCGGGTATCGAGCTCACCGTGGATCTGGTCACCCGCACGATCACCGCGGGTGACGTCACCGTGCCGTTCGACATCGACGACTACACGCGCTGGCGGCTCATGGAGGGCCTCGACGACATCGGCCTCACGCTGCGGCGTGCCGATGATATCGAGGCGTTCGAGAGCCGGCGGCCGGCGTTCAAACCGGTCACCACGCCCCGCTGATCGACGCGCGTCAGGAATTTTCGGAGTCACTTCCGAATTGACCCCCGCCTGGCCCGGCCGTGTGAGTATGCTTATATTCATTCCGTGCGGTTGCGAAAGCCGCGCACGCATACTCACCCGAAGGGGGATCCCCACGTGAACAAAGCCGACCTGATCGCCGAGCTGGCGGACCGGATGGGCGGAGACCACCAGCTCGCCACCGAGGCGCTGGAGAACACCCTCGACATCATCGTGCGGACGGTGGCGTCCGGGGAGTCCATCACCATCATGGGCTTCGGCATCTTCGAGAAGAAGGCACGTGCGGCCCGCGTCGCGCGCAACCCCCACACCGGTGAGTCCATCCCGGTCCCGCCGACCTACTCGCCGGTGTTCCGGCCGGGTCAGTACTTCAAGTCCGTCATCCAGGGCACCGAGACGCTGCCCGAGGGCCGGCTCGCCGCCAAGCGGTCGAGCTCGCATCAGTCGTTCGGCGGCCTGCACGCCAACGGGGTCGGCCTCCGCGACAAGGTCAGCTGAGCCGCCCGGCCGCGGTCGGGCCCGGGCGGCCCGGTGACGGGGCCGCACGCGCCTCAGAACAGCGGCAGGGGGCTCGGGTAGTAGTCGGCGTGGACCACCGTCCCGCCGTCGAACCCCAGCACCCACACGCCGGCCTTCTTCGTGGACGCGTCGCCCACGTCGAGGCCGGCCGGCCCGGCCAGATCGCGGACCATCCCGGGGATGGCTGTGCCCTGCGAGGACACCGCGGCGATCCCCTCGCCGCCGGCGATCCGGGTCAGCCGTGACACGGCCGCGACGGGATCGTCGAGGTACGCCTCGTCGCTCAGCGCCGGCTCGGTCGAGATCGACGCCCCGAGCTCGTCGGCCAGCGGCGCGAGCGTCTGCTCGCACCGGACGCGAGGCGCGCTGTGGAGACGGGTGACACCGAACGCCCGCAGCATCGGCGCCAGCATCTCGGCCTGCACCCGGCCGTTCTTCTCCAGCGGCCTCAGGTCGTCGTCACCGCTCCACTCGCTCCGGCGCCCCGCCTTGGCGTGCCGGACGAGCAGCAGGACCGACCGGGCGCGCGGCGCGTCGTCGAAGCGGGTGAGGATCTTCCGGTCGAGCGGGTAGGAGACGAGGCACTTGGCCTCGTCCACGGGCACCCAGCGGATCTCGTCGACCTCGGAGTTGGGGTGGAAGTCACCGCCGGTGGCCAGCGCCGACCAGTAGGTGACCTCTTTACGGGTGTTCTCCTTGAGGGGGTAGGCGGTCGTCCCGATCCGGGAGCGCAGCTCGGCGGCGAAGCCCGTCTCCTCCTCGATCTCGCGCACGGCGGTGACCGGCAGTGCTTCTCCGGCGTCGACCTTGCCCTTGGGGAGCGACCAGTCGTCGTAGCGCGGTCGGTGGACGACCGCACACAGCGGCGAGTCGCCGTCCATCCGGTACAGGACCGCTCCGGCGGCCGGGACCACGCGGACCCTGGACTTCCCAGGCTTCGGGCTCATCGGTTACGGAACCCCGCGTGCTGGGAGGCCATGCGCTCCTGGTGATCGACCGAGTCGCCCCAGTCCTCCGGCGCCGGCATGCGTCGCCAGGTCGCGTCCGGCTGGAGGTGGAAGCTGCGGGTCGCCGGGTCGAGTGCCGAGTCGAAGACGCGGTGGATCTGCTCCTTGAGGCGGGGGTCGGTGACGGTGACCATCACCTCGACCCGGCGGTCGAGGTTGCGGTGCATCATGTCAGCGCTGCCGATGAACACCTCGTCCGCACCACGGAAGTGCAGGATCCGCGAGTGCTCGAGGAAGCGGCCGAGGATCGACCGGACGTGGATGTTCTCGCTCAGGCCCGGGACCCCGGCGCGGAGTGAACAGATGCCGCGCACCACGATCTCCACCGGCACGCCGGCCTGGGAGGCCCGGTACAGGGCGTCGATCACCTGCTCGTCCACCAGCGCGTTGGCCTTGAGCCGGATGCCCGCCTCGTGACCCTCCTCGGCCAGGGCGATCTCGCGGTCGATCCGCTCGATGATGCCGGAGCGGATCCCCTCCGGCGCCACCAGGAGACGGCGGTACTTGCTCACGTTGGAGAACCCGGTGAGGTGGTTGAACAGGTCCGTCAGGTCCGACACAACCTCCTCGTCGGCCGTGAACAGCCCCACGTCCTCGTACAGCCGCGCTGTCTTCGGGTTGTAGTTGCCGGTGCCGATGTGCGCGTACCGCTGGAGCCGGTCGCCCTCCTTGCGCACCACCAGGCAGGTCTTGCAGTGAGTCTTCAGGCCGAGCAGGCCGTAGACGACGTGGACGCCGGCCTGCTCCAGCTCGCGGGCCCACCGGATGTTGTTCTGCTCGTCGAACCGGGCCTTGATCTCCACCAGCGCGACCACCTGCTTGCCGGCCGCCGCGGCGTCGACGAGCGCGTTGACGATGGGGGAGTCACCGGAGGTCCGGTACAGGGTCTGCTTGATCGCCAGGACGTCCTCGTCCGCGGCGGCCTGCTCGATGAATCGCTGTACGGTCGTGGCGAACGAGTCGTAGGGGTGCTCGACGAGGACGTCGCACTCCTGGAGGGAGGCGAAGATGTTGCGGGCGGTTTCCCGCTCGCCGAAGGCCGGGGGAGTGGCCGGGACCATGGGCGGGTCCTTGAGGTCGGGCAGGTCCAGGCCGTGGATCTGCCACAGGCCGGTGAGGTCGAGCAGACCGGAGAACCGGATGACGTCGGCGGAGTCGACGTCGAGTTCCCGCTGCAGGATCCGCAGCATCCGCGGGGTGGTGTCCTCCGCGATCTCCAACCGCACCGCCGACCCGAACCGGCGGCGCGCCAGTTCGCGCTCGAGGGCCTGCAGCAGGTCCTCGTCGCGGTCCTCCTCGACCTCCATGTCCGCGTTGCGGGTCACCCGGAAGACATGGTGTTCGACGACCTCCATGCCCTGGAACAACTCGCCCAGGTGGGCGGCGATGATGTCCTCGGCGGGGACGAACGAGTACTCGTCCGGTCCGCCGCGGTCCACCCGGACGAAGCGCGGGACGTTGTGGGGGATCTTGACCCGGGCGAAGTGCTCCTGGCCCGAGTCGAGGTCGCGGATGATGACCGCGAGGTTGAGACTCAGGCCCGAGATGTACGGGAACGGGTGCGCCGGGTCCACCGCCAGTGGGGTGAGCACCGGGAAGATCGAGTTGCGGAACAGCTCCGCCAGCGAGAACTTCTCGTCCGCGGTGAGGTCGGACCACGGGAGGATCCGGATGCCGTTCGCCTCCAGCTCCGGACGGATCTCGTCGCGGAACAACCGGGTCTGCTCGTCGCACAGCTCGCGCGTGCGCAGACTGATCCGCCCGAGCTGCTCGGCGGGCGTCTGGCCGTCGGCGGAGCGGACCGACAGCCCGGTCTTGTCACGTCGCTTGAGGCCGGCGACGCGCACCATGTAGAACTCGTCCAGGTTCGAGGCGAAGATCGCGAGGAACTTGGCCCGCTCCAGCAGCGGGAGGCCCTTCTCGCCGGCCAGCGCGAGCACGCGCGCGTTGAAGTCCAGCCAGCTCAGTTCACGGTTGAGATAACGGTCACGGGGCCGGGGCAGTTCCTGGAGGGCGTGCTGTTCTACGGTCACGGCACCATTGTGGCCGATACCCCGTCCGCGTGTGTCGCGTGCCGTGTCGAGGGGTCGCGCAGCGCCCCGGCCGTGGCGGCGCCGACGTCACGGGCCGAGAGGGTGGCGAGATCGGCAGGGATGTCGACGTCCCGGCTCGCCGCGGCGAGATCGGCCGCCACGCCGACTGTCACGGCCCCGCCCGCGCGGAACCGTGCCGCGGAGTCGGGGCCGAACCGGCACACCCGGGAGTCGGGCGCGCCCGTCCAGAACGCCATCGTCGTTCCCGCCCCGCGATGGTCCGCGACCGTCGAATGGGGATGCCGCTCGGCGGAGGCGAGGATGCGCGCGAGGTGATGCGGGCGGAGCTCGGGCAGATCGGCGGCGACGACCCCGACCGGTCCGGGGACGTCGGCGAGCGCGGCCGTCAGGGCGGCGTTGAGGGGATCGACGTGGGAACGGGGCAGAGAGGGCTCGGGGACGAACTCCACGCCGACCCGGGCCGCCAGGTCCCGGACGAGCGGATCGGCGGCCGAGACGACGCGGACCCGACCGACACCGGGAGCGGCGAGGCACGCGCGCAGCACGTCGGTGGCCATCGCCAGCACCAGGGCTTTCCGCCCGGCCGACGGCAGAGCCGGGTCCAGGCGACTCTTGGCGCGGTCCAGCGCCTTGACGGGGACGACGATCGTCCAGCCGTCAGTGCCGGTCGCGCCGCCCTCAGCTGTGCTCATCGACCGCCATCCTGCCAGCCGCGCCTCGGCGGCGTCCCGCGCCGGGTAGCGTTTGCCGGGATCCACCGCGGTCGGCGGGCAGGGACGACGAGGGCCGGGAGGCGAAGATGGCGCGGATCGCGGTGATGGGAGCGGGGTCCTGGGGGACCGCGGTCGGCAAGGTGCTCGCCGATGCCGGGTCCGAGGTCGTGATGTGGGCCCGCCGCGAGGAGGTGGCGGCGGACATCAACGGCGCGCACTGCAACCCGACCTACCTGCCCGACATCGTGCTGCCCGCGAGCGTGTCGGCGTCCACCGATCCCGCGGAGGTCCTCGAGGGCGCCGAGGAGGTCGTGCTCGCCGTGCCCTCGCAGAGCCTGCGCGGCAACCTCGAGACCTGGGTCCGGTCCTTCGAGCCCGACGCCGGCGTCATCTCGTTGGCCAAGGGCATCGAGACCGGCACCCTCATGCGCATCAGCGAGGTCGTGGCGGAGGTCGTCGGTCTGCCGGAGTCCCGCATCGCCGCGCTGTCCGGCCCGAATCTCGCCCGCGAGATCGCCGAGGGACAGCCCGCCGCCACGGTGATCGCGTGTTCGGACGAGGAGCGGGCCGCCCGCCTCCAGGACGCGTTCTCCACCCCGTACTTCCGGCCGTACACCAACACCGACGTCGTGGGATGCGAGATCGGCGGCGCCACCAAGAACGTCATCGCGTTGGTGTGCGGGATCGCCACCGGGATGGGCCTGGGGGACAACACCATGGCCACCCTCGTCACGCGGGGGCTGGCCGAGACCACCCGGCTCGGGGTGGCGCTGGGGGCCAACCAGATGACGTTCGCCGGGCTGGCCGGGCTGGGCGACCTCGTGGCCACCTGCACCTCGCCGCTGTCGCGCAACCGGACCTTCGGGGAACGGCTGGGCCGCGGCGAGACCCTCGAGCAGGCGCAGCGGGCGACGAACGGCCAGGTCGCCGAAGGGGTCAAGTCGTGCACCTCGATCCGCGAGCTGGCCCGGCGGGCCGGGGTCGAGATGCCGCTCACCGAGGCCGTCCACGAGATCTGCCACGAGGGCGGCGACGCCGTGGAGGTGGCGGTGCGCCTCATGAGACGCAGCACCAAGCCCGAGTAGCCTCGGCCCGGTGAATCGCATCACCGTCGCAGTCCTCTACGGCGGCCGCAGCTCCGAGCACTCCGTGAGTTGCGTGTCCGCCGGTGCCGTCATGGGTCACCTCGACCGCTCCCGCTACGAGGTGATCCCCGTCGGCATCACCGAAGCCGGGGCCTGGACCCTCGGCTCCGACGACACGGCGGCCCTGCGCATCGCCGACCGGATCATGCCCGTGGTCGACGCCGGCCGCCCGCGGGTGGCCCTCGGACTGTCCACCGACGACCGCGGCGTGCTGCGGTTCGCCGACGGCGACCGGGCCGGGCAGGAGATCGCCCGGGTGGACGTGGTCTTCCCGGTCATGCACGGCACGCACGCCGAGGACGGGACCATCCAGGGCCTGCTGGAGCTGTCCGGCATCCCGTACGTCGGGCCGGGTGTGTTCGCCAGCGCCGCGGGGATGGACAAGGAGTTCACCAAGGTCGTGCTGGGCGCGGCCGGACTCCCGATCGGCCGTCAGGTCGTCCTGCGGCCCGGCACCGCGACGCTCTCGCCCGCCGACCGCGACCGTCTCGGGCTGCCGCTGTTCGTCAAGCCGGCCCGCGGCGGGTCGTCCATCGGCATCACCAAGGTCTCGCGGGCGGCCGACCTCGACGCCGCGATCGCCGAGGCCCGCCGCTTCGACGACAAGGTGATCGTCGAGGCCGCGATCGTCGGCCGCGAGATCGAGTGCGGCGTGTTGGAGTACCCGGACGGCCGGGTCGAGGCGAGCCTGCCGGCCGAGCTGCACATCCCCGGCGAACCGACCGGGGTGGAGGGCGAGACGGAGGGCGACGCCTTCTACGATTTCGACACCAAGTACCTCGACGACGTGACGACCTTCGATCTGCCCGCCGACCTCCCCGCGGAGCAGACCGAGCGGCTGCGGACCCTGGCGGTCGAGGCGTTCCACGCCCTCGACGCCCGCGGCCTCAGCCGCGTGGACTTCTTCGTCACCGCCGAGGGGCCGGTGATCAACGAGGTCAACACGATGCCGGGATTCACACCGATCTCGATGTACCCGCAGATGTGGGCGGCGACCGGGGTCGACTACGAGAGCCTGCTCGACACCCTGATCCGCACCGCGATCACCCGCGGCTGACCTCAGGGCGCGGTGGGGCCCCGCCGAGGGGCGTCGTGGCGCCGTCGGGCGTGTCAGCCCACCGGGGCCGGGTCCGGCTCGACCTCCTCGAGCGCGGCGGTGATGGCGTCGGACAGATCCTGGATCGGGCCGGTGCCGCTGCCCTCGGGCAGGGTCACCGCCACGTACTGCGGGCGGTCGACCGCTACCCAGGTGGAGGCCGTGACGGCCGGATCCGGATCGGGCTCGTTGAACCACTGCACGCCGTTGACCGCCTGCAGCGCGACGCCGACCGTGAACGTCGGCGGGGCCGGCATCCCACACCGCACGATGACCGGCTCGGCGTCCGGCATCCGGTACGCGGCCGTTCCCTCGGGCGCCGGCTCGACCAGCGCCACCCGGGCGGCGTCGCCGAGCG
>NZ_JAALDU010000344.1 GCF_014145015.1 Dietzia sp. E1
GAAGAGGGGCCCCGCCGGATCCGATCCGGCGGGGCCCCTCTCGTCGTGTGCTGACCAGGTCAGATCACTTCGGTGGCATCCGGATGCCACCGTCGACGCGGATGGTCTCCGCGTTCATGTACGGGTTGGTGAGCAGCTCCATGACCATGGACGCCAGCTCGTCACCGGAGCCGAGACGCTTGGGGTGCAGGACGCTCTCGCCGAGCTTGGCCTTGAACGCCTCCGACTCCGGACCCTCGCCGTAGATCGGGGTGTCGATGAGACCCGGCGCCACGGTGTTGAGGCGGATGCCGGCGGCCGACAGGTCGCGGGCGACCGGGAGGGTCATGCCGACGATGCCGCCCTTGGACGCGGAGTACGCGGCCTGGCCGATCTGGCCGTCGAACGCCGCGACGGACGCCATGTTGACGATCGCGCCCCGCTGGCCGTCCTCGTCGGCCTCCTGGGTGCTCATCTTGGTCGCGGCCAGGCGCAGCATGTCGAACGACCCGATGAGGTTGATGTCGATGACCTTGCGGAACGAGTCGAGGTCGAAGGCCGACGAGTACTCGCCGTCGCGACCGATCGTGCGCTGCGCCCACCCGATGCCGGCGGAGTTGACGAGGTAGCGCAGCGGGCCCAGCTCGAGCGCGGCGGCGACGGCCTTCTCGTTGTCCTCGGTCTTGGTCACGTCCACGGCGACGAACGTGCCGCCGACCTCGTTCGCCAGGGCCTCACCCTTCTCGGCGTTGAGGTCGGCGACGACCACCTTGGCGCCCTTTGCGGCGAGTTGACGGACGACGGCGGCGCCGATTCCCGACGCACCGCCCGTGACGATGGCACTTGCTCCAGAGATCTCCATAGGAGCACCGTAACAAGCACGGGCGATGGATACGGGTGTCTTCCTCCGGGTTACTCGCCGGTGCCGGGAACCACGACGTCCCAGCGGATGCCGAACCGGTCGTGGACCTGCCCGTACCGGTCGCCCCACGGCGCGACCTCGAACGGCATCGCCATCTGACCCCCGCTTCCGGTGACCTTGTCGAGGAAGGCGCGGGCCTCGTCCTCGGTGTCGAAACCGAGCAGGAACGAGTAGACGTCATTTCTCAGCTGCGGCAGGGACTCGCCCATCGCGTCGCCGCCGGTGAGGGTGATCCCCGGCGCCTCGAGGGTCGCGTGGGCGACCGAGCCGTGCGGCGGGTCGAACGGGAAGTCGTCCGTCGACGGGAACTGATCGTAGGTCATCAGGCTGAGCTCCCCGCCGAAGAGCTCGTGGTAGTACGGGAACGCCTCCGAGGCGTTGCCCGGGAAGGAGATGTACGGGGCGCAGGTCATCGACATCTGCCGCGGCCTCTCGTCGTGGGCGACCGCCTGCCGGTGCCGCCCGGTAGCGATAACGCTAGACCCCTGGTGTGGTCGACGTCACGTTAAATCGAGTCGCGGCGGGTCCGGCGGCCGGACAGCGCGAGGAGCCGGGTGCGCGCATCGGCCCCGATCGGGACCGGAACCGCGTCGGCGAGCACGTCGAAGGACCGCATCAGCTCGACCACGTCCCGCGCGTGGGCGAGGGTCCACGCGGCGAGCTCCTCGGCGTCCTCCGACTCCCACGAGTCCGGGTCGAGGTCGTGGGCGTGGACGAGCAGCTCGAACACGCGCAGCGCGAGGAGGTCGCGGACGGGGATCTCGGCCAGCCGGTGCTGGACGGGGGCGTCCGCGTCGCGGGCCCGGGCGAGTTCCTTACGCAGGCCGGCAGAGGTGCGGTACAGCGCGGGGACCGGCTTGTCGCCGGCGTGGTCGGCGGTGCGCGTCCAGCCGATCTCCGACTCCGGCAGCCGCGGGAAGTAGGCGGCGTACCGCAGCCCGCCGCCCAGGACGTGGTTGGCCAGGTCGCGCCGGGACCAGCCCGGGCAGGCCTCGCAGTCGCCGTCGAGCGGCGAGGCGAGTGCGCGGGCGAACACCTTCGTCGACCGGTCGAGGACGTCGAGGTCCTCCGGGGGCAGTGGCGACGGGGTCACGGGCGGCACCTCATCTCGGGGAATGTCAGAGCTCCACACTAGGTTGGTCCTGACGGCGAGAACAGAGTGCATGTGGTGAGCGCGCCCGATACTCGCCCCCCGTGCGACGTGACGAGAAAGGACCGATACCCGACATGAGCCCGCAGACCTCCGGTGCCGCCGAGACCCGGGAGTTCCAGGCCGAGACCCGGCAGCTGCTGGATCTGATGATCCACTCGATCTACTCGAATCCGGACACCTTCCTTCGTGAGGTCATCTCCAACTCCTCCGACGCGCTGGACAAGCTCCGCCTGGCCGCGCTGCAGGACTCCTCGCTCGGGGTCGACACCTCGGACCTGCACATCGAGCTGGTCCCGGACGCGGCGGCCCGCACGCTGACCATCCGGGACAACGGCATCGGCATGTCGCGCGACGAGGTGGTGGACCTCATCGGCACGCTCGCCAAGTCGGGAACCGGGCAGATGCGGGAGGCGCTCGCCGCCGCCCGCGCCGCGCAGGAGTCGGGCGAGGTGTCGGAGCAGGCCACCGCGGACCTCATCGGCCAGTTCGGCATCGGCTTCTACTCGACGTTCATGGTGGCCGACACGGTCACGCTCATCACCCGCAAGGCCGGCGAGAGCACGGGCACGCGCTGGACGTCGAGCGGCGAGGACACCTACACGATCGAGGAGGCCCCGGACGCCCCGCAGGGTACGTCGGTCATCCTGCAGCTCAAGCCCGCCGGCGGGGACGCGGCCCTGCCGGACTACACCGAGGAACACACGCTGCGCCGCGTGGTGCGCACCTACTCGGACTTCATCGCGTGGCCCATCCGGATGGATGTCGAGCGCCCGGCGCCGGAGCCCGAGGAGGGCGCGGCCGACGGGGAGTCCGGCGACGCCCCGGCCGGCGGCACGATCACCGAGACCGTCACCCTGAACTCGCAGAAGGCGCTGTGGACCCGGCCGAAGTCGGAGGTCACCGACGAGGAGTACGCCGAGTTCTACCGCCACATCTCGCACGCGTGGGACGAGCCGCTGGAGACCATCACCCTCAAGGCCGAGGGCACGTTCGAATACCAGGCGTTGCTGTTCCTGCCCACGCAGGTGCCGTTCGACCTGTTCTCCCCGGACACCAAGCGGGGGGTGCAGCTCTACGTCCGCCGGGTGTTCATCATGGACGACTGCGAGGAGCTGGTCCCGCCGTTCCTCCGCTTCGTCAAGGGCATCGTCGACGCCCAGGACCTGTCGCTCAACGTCTCGCGCGAGATCCTGCAGCAGGACCGTCAGATCCGGGCGATCCGCAAGCGTCTGGTCAAGCGGGTGCTGCAGACCATCGAGCAGCTCCGCAACGACCGGCCGGAGGAGTTCCGCAGCTTCTGGGCCAACTTCGGCGCGGTCCTCAAGGAGGGCCTGATCTCCGATGTCGACGCCCGCGAGCAGCTGCTCGCCGTGAGCACCTTCGCGTCCACCCGGCCCGCCACCGCGTCGGAGAAGGCGCCGGAGGGCGAGGGCGAGAAGACCGGGGACGACGACGAGGTGGGCACCACCATCGCCGAGTACATCTCCCGCATGGCGGACGGGCAGGAGGAGATCTACTACCTCACCGGCACGTCCCGCGCGGCGGTGGAGAACTCCCCGCACCTGGAGGCGTTCCGTGCCCGTGGCGTCGAGGTCCTCATCCTCACCGACCCGGTGGACGAGGTGTGGGTGGACGCGGTCGGCGAGGTCGACGGCAAGCGGCTGCGGTCCGTGGCCAAAGGCGACGTGGACCTGTCCGGCATCGGCGCGGAGGCCGAGGAGGGCAAGGACGAGCCCGACGCCGCCGAGTACGCCGACCTGCTCACCTGGCTGGGCGGGGAGCTGTCCGACGAGGTCAAGCAGGTGCGCCTGTCGCATCGCCTCACCGAGTCGGCGGCGTGCATGGTCGGCGACGAGTTCGACATGACCCCGCAGCTGGAGGCCATGTACCGCGCCTCGGGTATGGAACTGCCCGTCAGCAAGCGGATCCTCGAGCTCAACCCCACGCACCCGCTGGTCGAGCGCCTGCGCGCCCGGCACGCCGAGGATCCCTCGGCGCCCGAGCTCAAGGACACCGCGCGGCTCATCGCTGGTGCCGCCGTCCTCGCCGAGGGCGGCACTCTGTCCGACCCGGCCGCGTTCGCCAAGCTGCTGGTCGACCGGATCTGACGGGCCGGTCGCGACCACCGGTCCCGACCATCGACTACGCCGCCCTGCGGAGACCCCGACCGGGTCACCGCGGGGCGGCGGCGTATCTCAGGACTGGTGTGCGGCCGCGGCGGACGCGGGTGACCCGGCCCGGCCGCCGGCGAGGTGGCCGCAGGCCAGGC
>NZ_JAALDU010000345.1 GCF_014145015.1 Dietzia sp. E1
GCAGCATCCCCGCTACGCACTCCGGATCCGGAAGAGCCAGATTGGCATGGCCGCTAGCAGGGAACCTTGGCCACGCAGATGGGTGCGCGCGTCGACAACGCACTCGAATTACTCGGGATCGTTGCTCTCGTGCTCTCACTGGTCTTCCTCTGGCGCTCAGCAAGCTATCGCCGGCACCTGAGTCCCCGCAGCCAAGAAACCCGGAGTTAGGGGTATCTCAGTGCAGTGGAGTCGTGTCTCACGGTGAGCGGGGAATGGACGCCTCACCATTGGTGAGACGTCCATTCCGGGGGAGTGGGGGTCGGGGCCGGCCGGCATCAGCTGTGTGCGGGACCGGCTTCGCTGATCGCCGACAGGGCCGCGCGCAACCGTTCGTCGGCGTCGTCGGCAATTTCACGTACCTGGGGGCTGCCGCTGAGCTGGACCATGGTCTGCGGGTCGATGGCCTCCACGGTGGTCTGCTCATCGCCGTTGCCTCGACGAACCACGACGTTGCAGGGCAGCAGGACACCGAGCTGCGGCTCGGCGGCCAGGGCCTTGCTGGCCAGACCGGGGTTGCAGGCTCCCAGGATCACGTAGTCGCCTACGGCCTCGGCGGCCTCCTGGCCCAGCTTGGTGTCGAAGGTCGCCTTGACGTCGATCTCGGTCAGGATGCCGAAGCCCTGATCGGCCAGGGAGGCTCGGGTACGCTCCAAGGCCTGCTCGTAGGACATAGGGACACTGAGGGTGCGGGTGTAAGTCATGGACGGCTCCTTCGATGGTTCGTCGACGGAGGTAGGACCTCCACGTCCCAGGCTGTCAGACCCGGCGGGAATCAGGCCAGGGAGAGAAACAGCTTCTCGAATTCTCCTTGTTCAGCGTTTCCTCGGGGTTGGTCAGGCACTGCTCGAGGCCGCTGACGAGCGTCATCTATTTCCACTGGGGTGCAGGAAAAGCCAGGTGCTTGCTACAGCGCGATTGGAGGGTCAAGGGGTGTTGGGGGAGGTTCCGCGCTGCGCAACGTCCTTGACCGCATCCGGGTCCTGGGACTTTCGGCGGCCGCCGACGTGGGCCTCCGCCCGCATCCGCTCGCTCATGTGCGGGTAGTGCAGTTCGAACGCTGGTCGTTCGGAGCGGATCCGCGGCAGGCTTGCAAAGTTGTGGCGGGGCGGCGGGCAAGAGGTGGCCCACTCGAGGGAGTTGCCGAAGCCCCACGGGTCATCGACGGTGACGATTGGGCCATAGCGCCAACTCCTGATGACGTTCCAGATGAACGGCAGCATCGCAATGCCGAGAATGAACGAGCCGACGGTGGATACCTGGTTGAGGACCGTGAAGTTGTCCGACTCCAAGTAGTCGGCGTACCGGCGGGGCATGCCCTGGTTGCCCAGCCAGTGCTGCACCAGGAATGTGGTGTGGAAGCCGATGAACATCAGCCAGAAGTGCCATTTGCCCAGCGTTTCGTCGAGCATCCGGCCCGTCATCTTCGGGAACCAGAAATAGATTCCTGCAAACGTGGCGAACACGATGGTGCCGAAGAGTGTGTAGTGGAAGTGGGCGACGATGAAGTAGGTGTCGTGGAGGTGGAAGTCGATCGGCGCCGAGGCCATCATCACGCCGGTCAGACCACCGAACAGGAAGGTGACGATGAAGCCGAGCGCGAAAAGCATCGGGGTCTCGAAGGTCATCTTGCCGTGCCACATGGTGCCGATCCAGTTGAAGAACTTCACACCGGTAGGCACGGCGATCAGGTACGACGTGAAGGTGAAGAATGGCAGCAGCACCGCGCCCGTGGCGAACATGTGGTGCGCCCATACCGCCATGGATAGCGCCGCAATGGCCAGGGTGGCGAAGATCAAGCCTGCGTATCCGAACAGTGGCTTGCGCGAGAATACCGGAAAGATCTCGGAGACGATGCCGAAAAACGGTAGCGCGACGATATAGACCTCGGGGTGGCCGAAGAACCAGAACAGGTGTTGCCACAGGATCGCCCCGCCGTTGCCCGAGGAGAAGATGCGCCCACCGAACTGGCGGTCGTAGAACACTCCGAGGATGGCGGCGGTGAGCAGCGGAAACGCGAGCAGAATAATCACTGAGGTGATGAGCAGGTTCCACGTGAAGATTGGCATTCGGAAGGCGGTCATCCCAGGCGCACGCAGGCAAATGATGGTGGTGATGAAGTTGACCGCGCCCAGAATGGTGCCGATCCCGCCGATACTCACGCCTAGCATCCATAGTTCTGCGCCAACCTGTGGCGAGTACTCCTGACTCGATAACGGCGCGTACATCGTCCAGCCGAACGCTGCGGCTCCACCGGGGGTAAGAAACCCCGAGATTGCGATGAGGCCGCCAGCTGTGAACAACCAGTAGCCGAGGGCGTTCAGGCGCGGAAAAGCCACGTCAGGAGCGCCGATCTGCAAAGGCATGATGTAGTTGCCCAACCCGACCACGATCGGGGTGGCGTAGAACAGCAGCATGATCGTGCCATGCATGGTGAATAATTGATTATATTGCTCGTTGGATAGGAACTGCATGCCAGGAAAGAACAGTTCCGCTCGAACGAGCAGGGCCATGAGTCCGCCGATGAAAAAGAAGGCGAAGCAGGTGATGATGTACATCACGCCGATTTTCTTGTGATCGGTGGTGGTGAACAGCTCCCACGCGGAGATCTTGAACGGCCGTGTCACTGCGGGGGCCTCCGCGGCGGCGAGCCTCTGCTGCGCCGGCGGTTCGATCGTCTGAGACATCTCACTCCTTAGCGCGCACAGTTGGCTATACAAACCAAGAGCGGGCCAGGCGGCGGGGGTGCCACCTGTGCGGCCACAGTAAACGAGGCCTCGAGTATCGTCTACCGTGAATCGCTCGCTGATCGATGTGCGATGCATTTGAATGTGCCTGACCCGTAGAGATCAGGGCGTGCGGATCTGACCTGCGTTGGCCTCCCTAGGTTCAGAGTTGAACGTGGTTGGAAGACTGCTGAACAACGTGGGCCTCCTGACGAGGGCCGCGGCGTTGCCGGTTCGGCGGCGGGCCGTTTGCTGAGCAGTTTCCTGCGCGCCGGGGTCCCCCATCGGTTACGGATGAGACCACTACTTCCGCGTGAAGTATCGGCGGCACGGATTGGCGGCCAGCGACTGGCTGCGGCGACTCTGCGAGGCTGGTGTAAGAGACACCGCCGCGAGCGTGCGACCAAGACGAAGGCGCCCCGGGCGGCGGAGTCGGTGGTGCTAGCTGGCGAGGTCGACTGCTGGGACACGACGACCCGAGATCGTCCCGGATCAGTCGGGTCGACCAGCAATAGGTGCGACTCAGGCCCGAACTGGCGCGCTCCGGTTGCGCCATGAACGGGCCAAGTTAAGACTCGCAGTCAGTGTGGGAGCATTGCAGACTTGCAGGTAAGGGAAGCATTGGCGACATGGCAACTAACCGAACCGCTCGGGAGAAGAAGACACGCACCGCGCGCGGCAGCTGGCGTATCGAGGGGGTGCAGACTTCATTCTGGTCTGGGGTGCTGCTCGCGGCAGCGGTATTCACCATCATTGACGAAACTATCTTGCACTTGCTGTTGCACTGGCACCATTTCTACGATCGGGGTAGTCCGGGACTCGCATTGACGAGCGACGGCATATTTCAATCTATCGGAATCATTTCCTTGGCAGCCGGTGCGTACCTCATCGCAGATCTTCGTCGTCGATATGTGTGGCGCCCGATCTGGATGGCAACAGGATTATCGTTTGGGCTCGGCATCATTGGTCTAGTCGATGAGATATTGGTGCACAAAATCCTCAAATGGCACCAGATCCATTACGGCCCCGAGGTATGGAAGTATGACATCGGCGCAGGGCTGTGCATCGCTGTTGCGTTGCTTACAGGTGTGGTGCTTTTGCGCATCGCGCGTCGTGGCGGGCAAGACCTGCGGGTAGGCAAATCGCAAGCTACGGTTGATCCTGCCAGTCCTGATCCGGAAGGCAGTGCTGGTGAATGACAGTCGACAGCCTCACCATGGAGGACACGAGGGTGCTGCCGCCGTCGCGGGTTTCTCGTGGGGATGGTTATTCGTCGGCTTGATCGTAGTTGTCGGCCTGACCTTCTACGCATGGGGAGTGGTGCGTACTCAACACCGTCTGCAACGGAAGTGGAGTACGCGGCGTTCGCTGAGCTGGATCGTCGGTGTGGGTTTAGTGGCTGCGGCCTTCTGTCCCCCCCTGCAGCAATTCGCTCATCAACACCCCAGTGGGCATATGGTGCAACACCTCCTGCTGGGAATGTACGCACCGGTGTTTCTTGTGCTAGCCGCGCCGATATCTCTGCTATTGGCGTCGGTCTCTCCGCGCTTCGGCCAGTATATCGGCCGATTCCTGCACAACTCGGTGCTGCGCGTTGTGTCTCACCCTATTTCTGCTGCCTTGTTGAACGTGGGAGGACTATATGTACTTTACATGACACCACTATATTACTTCACAATGCAATCCCCCGCTGCGCACGCGTTGGTGCAACTGCATTTTCTGCTCGCCGGCTATATTTTCGCATGGTCAATCGCAGGACCAGATCCAGCGCCCCGTAGGCCAGGCATGGCAATGCGACTAAGCGTCCTTATGGTAGCTATTGCGGCACATGGATATTTGGCCAAGCTGCTCTACGCGTCCGCTGGCGATCTACCTCCAGGCACCTCCACTCCAATCCCGCAACTAGAACAGGCCGCGCAGTGGATGTACTACGGAGGTGAACCCGCCGAGCTCTTGCTGGCAGCAGCGTTGTTCTCTTGGCATTATCGACGCCGTATCGTCGTTGCCGGTCGCGGTCTTAGGACTGGGCCCCACTTCGCTCTACGTGAGCTTTCGCGCCCGCACGATCCTACTGTTGCTGGTCATCCCCGCTCACTCGGCATCCGATAGGTGACTATATGGACACCCGCCGACTGGCGCGTATCCGGCCAGAGTACGTATTGGCGCGCAACTGATGTTCTACGGAGGCGAGGTCATCAAACCTCCGCGAGCGAGCCCTCAACGCGGGCTACCGTCCCGCAATCCTTCTCGTAGTTATCCCTTCCCACAGGCCCGCATATCCACAGCACCGAAGGAGTGAGCAGTATGACCCAGAACCGAGCAGTCCATGTTGCCCGAGCGGCCGGAACCGGAGCGGTTGCCGGCTTGGTTGGGGCCGGCTTGATGGTCATCGGCGAAAAAGCCGAACAGGCGATCACGGGCAGGCCGAACTCGTACGTCCCGGCGCGCGCCCTGCTCACGCTCCTAGGCCAAAAACCTGGCGACGACGACCGCCCGGACGGGTGGAACCACCTCATGCATTTCACTACAGGCGCGGTACTGGGTGCCATCCGCGGCGTGTGGGCGGCCACCGGGATCCGAGGAGTTCATGCGACCGTGTGGCACACCGCCATCCGGCTGGGATTTGACCAAACCATGGAGAACGCCACCGGAGTCGGAGCGCCGCCGTCGACCTGGCCCGCGAGTGAGCAGGCCGTGGACATCCTTCACAAAGCCGTCTTCGCCGCCATCACCGGCGCGGTCGCCGAACGGCTGCTACCGCCCACCCTGCAGTCACAGCGTGGACGCACCAGCCACTGACCCGGCTCGGGTGATCGTTCAGCGGGTTCATTCCGCGGTCGAGTAGTCGAGATTTGGCAATCGGGAAGTGACCGCGGTTCTTGCTGACCTTGCACAGCTTCTCCAGGCACGGGTCAGTGCAGCCGGAAGCCGGACGGGCCACTTATCCGACGCTATCCCGGTGTGCCGTTGCTGTGGAACTGGCCGTGGTCTTGTGGTCACGCGCAGCAGTGCCCGGGGCAAGGAACGCTAGCAAGACTGCGGCGGCGGCGGTGAGGATTACCAACGTAAGTGTGGCCTGACTGCTGCCGTTTGATGAACTGGTTTCTCGTGGATGTAGCCATGGTCACCGGCGATGGCTCGGGTTACTTGCACTACCTCGCCCCAGTGTTGGGCCAGTTCAGAGGGCATCCACAGGTCCCCGGTGTCGATCTGTCGTTTCGGGGCTCCGTGCATTGTGAGGCAGCTGACGACGAGGGCGTCAATGGGCTTGGTCCACGTCCGTCCTGCATAGGCGTACAACTGGCGGGCAACGTGGTCGGCGACCAACTCGACTGATCGGGGGGGTGTGCGTGACCTCGGGTGCCCGTTCCACGATGGTGACCCGGAACAAGAACTCCCCAGCGCAAGGCACCCCACAGCAATTCCGACAGCACCCATCGTGGGAAATGAACGTCGACGGCTCATGGCGTGACGCTCCTGGCCAGGTGCGGGGCAACGAACGTGGCAGAACCGAAAACGGGAAATAGTGACGTTCTGACCCCATAGGAAGGGTGACGTGCCCGAATTGAGGTGCGCCCGTTGCCATCTGCGACCATCACCGAGATCTGCGGACGGATGATCGACTACATCCGAAACTCGATGACGGGCTCGCCGCGGCCAAGACAACCGCCCCGGCGTTTCCTCGACGGTGCATCAATCGGGGAGAACCTGGAAGGCCATTTGGCAACAAACGGAAGGCGCCGAGCGCTAGCTTTACATGCCGAGCGCTAGCTTTACATAAGGTCTGGTTATCGGTGCCTGGACCGTTCCCGCTCTGGTGGACACCCGGAGATGA
>NZ_JAALDU010000346.1 GCF_014145015.1 Dietzia sp. E1
GGCCGGCGACGCCGCTCTCCGGGCGCGCTAGTCGGCCGCCGTCAGCCCCCGCAGCAGCCGAGGGCGCAGCGGGCGCCGTCGCGGTTCCGGCCGAGGGCGGGTACGGAACCGGGGCGGTCCTGAGCAGACCCGGTCTCGACCTCGTCGAGGAGCTCGAGCACCATCCGGGCGAACTCTCGGCTCGGACCCGGCGTGGCGCACCGCGTGACCGTGACCCCCAGCTCGCGGACCTCGTCGACGAGCTCGGTGTCCAGGTCCCAGATGACCTCGACATGATCGGAGATGAATCCGATCGGGACGATCACCACGTCCGTGACGCCGTTCGAGGTGGCCAGCTCGCTCACGTGGTCCACGACGTCCGGCTCGAGCCACGGCACGCTCGGCGGACCGGAGCGGGACTGCCAGACCAGGTCGTAGTCGGCGACGCCCGCCGCCTCGGCGACGAGACGCGACGCCTCGGCGACCTGACGGCTGTAGAGGTGGCCGCCGAGGGACGGCGGACCGGCCGCCTCGTCCGCCGACGTGGGCACGGAGTGGGCGGTGAAGATCACCCGGGCCCCCGGCGCGGCGGAGGCGATGGCCTCCCGCAGGTCGGAGGCGAACCGCTCGATGAACAGCGGGTGATCGTAGAACTGGCGGAGCCGCACCATGGTGGGCGCGCCCTCGACCTGCTCGCGGGCGCGGGCGATGTCCTCCTGGTACTGCGCGCAGCCGGAGTACCCGCCCCACGCGGAGGTGGCGAAGACGGCGGCGTTGCGGACCCCGTCCGCGACCATCTGTCGGACGGTGTCCTCGGCCATCGGCGTCCAGTTGCGGTTGCCGAAGTACACGGGCAGGTCGCGGCCGCGGTCCGCCAGCTCGGCCTCGACGTTGGCGATGATCTCGCGGTTGAGGTCGTTGATGGGGCTGCGACCGCCGAGGTGCCGGTAGTGCGTGGCCACCTCCTCGAGGCGCTCGCGCGGGATCCCGCGGCCGCGGGTGACGTTCTCGAGGAACGGGATGACGTCGTCCTGGCCTTCGGGGCCGCCGAACGAGAGCACCAGCAGGGCGTCCACCTGCCCTGAGGTGGCGCCCGGGGTGGAGGGGGCGTCGGTCGATGCGGTCATACAGATCACTCCTGTCCGCTGAAGGAAACGGTCCCGGCGCCGCCGTCGGCGTAGATGACGGTGCCGGTCGTGGCGGCCATGAGGTCGGAGAGCAGGGCGACTGCCGTCGTCGCGACCGAGGTGGGGTCGTCCACGTCCCAGCCGAGTGGCGCCCGCCGATCCCACTCGTCCTGCATCCTGTCCAGTTCGCCGCCGGAGCCGAGCGCCTCGCCGGCGATCGCCTTGGCCGCGAGGGTCTTGACGGGGCCGGCGGCGACGAGGTTGGACCGCACGCCCTCGGGGCCGAGTTCGCGGGCGACGTAGCGGTTGACGGCCTCGAGCGCGTTCTTGGCGACCGACATCCAGTTGTAGAAGGGCATGGAGAACCGCGGGTCGAAGTCGAGTCCGATGATCGACGCGCCCCGGTTGAGCAGTGGCCTGGTGGCCTTGGCCAGGGCGGAGTACGAGTAGGCCGAGACCTCGAGCGCGACGGCCACGTCCTTCCAGGGCGCGTCGAGGAACGGGTCCCCGAGGCAGCTGGGCGGCGCGAACCCGATCGAGTGGACGACGCCGTCGAGCGAATCGGCGTGTTCGCGGACCCGGTCGGCCAGCGCGGCGAGGTCGTCCTCGCTCTGCACGTCCAGCTCGATCACCGGCGGACGTTCGGGGAGGCGCTTCGCGATCGCCTTGACGAGGGAGGGCCGACCGTACGCGGTGAGGATGACCTTCGCGCCGTGCAGCTGGCAGTGCTTGGCGATGTGGAAGGCGATCGAGGCGTCGGTGATGACTCCCGTGACGAGGATCGTCCGGCCGGCCAGCAGACCGCCGCCGGTCGTGGTCGTATCGCCGGAGGCGACGGTGGCGTCCGTCTCGGTCTGGCTCATGTCAGTGCCCCATTCCCATTCCGCCGTCGACCGGGATCACGGCCCCGGAGATGTAGCCGGCGTCGTCGCCGGCGAGAAAGCTCACGACCCCGGACACGTCGTCGGCCGAGCCCTTGCGTCCGAGCGGGATGGCCGCGACGGCCATCTCCTGCGTCTTGTCGTCCAGCCCCGCGGTCATGTCGGTGTCGATGAAGCCGGGCGCGACGACGTTGGCCGTGATGTTCCGCGACCCCAGCTCACGGGTGAGCGAACGGGCCATACCGATGAGCCCGGCCTTGGAGGAGGCGTAGTTGACCTGGCCGGCGGTGCCGGACTGGCCCACGACGGAGCCGATGAAGATCAGTCGACCGAAACGGGCGCGCAGCATCCCGCGCGAGGCGCGCTTGGCCACGCGGAACGCCCCCGTGAGGTTGGCGTCGAGCACGCGGGTGAACTGCTCGTCCTTCATGCGCATGAGCAGGGTGTCCTCGGTGGTGCCCGCATTGGCCACGACCACCTCGACCGGCCCGTACTCGGCCTCGACCGCGGTGAACGCGGCGTCGACGGAGTCGGGGTCGGTGACGTCGCACTGCACCCCGAACAGCCCGTCGGGGGCGCCTGAGCCCCGGTGGGTGACGGCCACCCTGTGGCCGTCGGCGTGGAGCCTGGTGGCGACGGCGCGCCCGATCCCGCGGTTGCCCCCGGTCACGAGGATTGTCCGCGGGGTGGTGCCGTGCGTGCTCTCGGAAACCATGCCCCCCACCCTAGCGAGCCGGGCCGGCGGGCCCGGCGCTGGTGCGTTCCGCCGGCCCGCCGGGACTCACGGGATCCGGCGGTGCGCGGTCAGCGAGCCCGCCGCCGCCGTCATGGCGAGGAGGGAGCCGATGATGAGCCACGGCCGCGAGGCGTCGGCCTTCTTCCACTCGTAGCCGATCTGCTCCTCGAGGGTGCGGTACACCGAGTCCAGTTCCTCGAGGGTCGACGCCGTGAAGAAGTCGCCGCCGGACAGCTCGGCGATCGTGCGCAGGGAGGCGTCGTCGACGGGGACCGGTTGGGGCCGGCCCTGGATGTCGACGGTGCCGTAGAGGGTGCCGAACGAGATCGTGGAGACGGGGATCCCGGCCTCGGCGGCGCGCTCGGCGGCGGTGAACGCGCCACGCTCCTCGGTGGGGTCGGCGGGGACGGTCTCCTTGCCGTCGGAGAGGAGGACGATCCGGGCGGGCGGGGCCTGGTCGGGGCCGCCGAGGCTCTCGGTGAAGGTGGTGATCGCCTGGGTGGCGGTGTAGATGGCCTCGCCGGTGGCGGTGCGCTCGTCGAGGCTGAGCCGGTCGACGGCGCGGACGACCGGACCCCGGTCGGTGGTGGGGGCCACGAGCATCGAGGCGGTCCCGGCGTAGGAGACGAGGCCCAGGTTGACGCCCGGGGTGAGATTGCTGGCAAAGGTCGTGGCGGCCTGCTGCGCGGCCTCGAGGCGCGAGGGTGAGACGTCGGTGGACTCCATGGACAGGGAGACGTCGACGACGAGCATGACAGTGGCCCGGTTCCGTGGGACCTTCTGTTCCCTCTGTGGGCCGGCCAGTGCCACGACGAGCGCCAGCAGGGAGAGCACCAGGAGCACCGCCGGGACGTGCGTGAACCAGCGGCGACCGCGGCGGTCGACGGTACGCAGGGTGCCGAAGTTGCCGAAGCGGACGGTGCGCCGCTTCTTCGAGCGCAGCGCGATGACGTACCCGACAGCGAGGGCGACCGGGACGATCAGTAGGAACAGCCAGAGCGGGTGCTGAAACTCGGACAGGCTCATCGGCTCGTCACCTCCCCCGCCGGGCGGTGGTCGTCGGGTAGATCACGGGTCACGCTGTCGCCGGTCGGGAGCCCACCCCGGCGTCGGATGCCGACGAAGTCGATGACGTCGCGGATCCAGTCGCGGTCGGTGCGCAGAGCGAGGACCGGCGCACCGCACCGTCGCAGCGCGGAGTGGACGCGCTCGCGGTGTTCGCCGGCCGCGCGGCGGTAGTCGGCCGCGAGGGCGTCGTCGACGTCCAGTTCCAGGACCTCGCCGGTGGCGGGATCCTGGAGGAGGGCCGCGCCGACGACCGGCAGGGCGATGTCGAGCGGGTCGGCCACGTGGACCGCGAGGAACTCGTGGCGGGTGCCGAGCACGCGCAGGGAGCGCTCCCAGTCCACCTCGGACAGGAAGTCGGAGATGACCACCACGAGACCGTGGCGACGGGCGGCGTTGCGGACCGCGTGGAGACAGTCGTCGAGCGCGCCCCCGGCAGAGACCCGGGCCGCGGAGCGCGAGACCTCCTCGAGGAGCCGCCGGACGTGGTCCCGTCCCCCGGTGGCCGGGAGGACCCGCGGCCGCCCGTCGCCGGTGAGGACCATCCCCACGCGGCTGCCGCCGCCGGCGGAGAGGAACCCGACTGTCGCGACCGCCGCCTCGACCAGGCGCCTCTTCACGCCGTGGCGGCCCTGCACGTCGAGACTCGGCGTGAGGTCGACGACGAGCCAGGTCTCGAGCTCACGGTCCGCGATGGTCTGTCTGATGTGGGGCACCGTGGTTCTGGCGGTGACCGACCAGTCCATCGTGCGGACGTCGTCGCCCGGTTCGTAGGCGCGCGCCTCCCCCGGTTCGGTGCCCGGCCCCGGGAGCAGCCCCCGGTGGTCGCCGTTGAGAACACCGTCGAGGCGGCGCGTGACGAGCAGCTCGAGCTGGGTCAGGGCCGCGCGGGAGGACGCGTCGACCGGGTCGTCGCGTCTGCCCTCGTCCGCGGTGGTCACCGTGCCGGCGGCGGGCCGGCCTGGGCGGGGACCGCGCTGATCTGCGGGAGGGGGACCGCCTCGAGCACCCGGCGGACGACCGTGTCGGCGGAGACCTCGTCGGCCAGCGCGTCGTAGGTGAGCACGAGCCGGTGGCGGAGCACGGCCGGCAGGACGTCCACGACGTCCTGGGGGACGACGTAGTCGCGGCCCCGCACCAGAGCGAGGGCGCGGGCGGCGGTGACGGCGCCGAGGGTGGCGCGCGGGGAGGCGCCGTAGGACAGCCACCGGGCGACGTCCTCGAGTCCGTGCCGGGCGGGTTCGCGGGTGGCGACGGTGACGCGGACGACGTAGTCGACCAGCGCGTGGTGGACGAACACCTCGCGGACCGCGCTCTGCAGTCGCACGAGCGCGTCCACGCCGAGGACCTGCGTGGGCGTCGGCGGGGTGGAACCCATCCGATAGACGATCTCGCGTTCCTCCTCGGGGCTCGGGTAGTCCACCACGAGTTTGAACAGGAAGCGGTCGCGCTGGGCTTCCGGGAGTTGGTAGACGCCCTCGCTCTCGATGGGGTTCTGCGTGGCCATCACGAGGAACGGGCTCGGCATGGGGAAGGTCTGCCCGCCGATGGAGACGTGCCCCTCCGCCATCACCTCCAGCAGTGCCGACTGGACCTTCGCCGGGGCGCGGTTGATCTCGTCCGCCAGGACGAAGTTGGCGAGGATCGGACCGAGCTCGACCTCGAACTCCTCGCGGCCCTGGCGGTAGATGCGGGTGCCCACGATGTCCGCGGGGACGAGGTCCGGGGTGAACTGCAGACGGCGGAAGCTCCCGCCCACCACGGCGGCGAAGGTCTCCACGGTCAGCGTCTTGGCGACGCCCGGCACGCCCTCGAGCAGGATGTGGCCGCGAGAGAGCAGGCCGACCAGGATCATCTCGATCAGGCGGTCCTGGCCCACGACGACCTTCTTGACCTCGTAGACCGCGCGCTCGAGGAGCCGGGCGTCCTCGGCGGCGGTCGAGGCGCTCACCGCGGGGGACGCGGCGGCCTGGGTCGGGTGGTCGGGGTGGGGATCGCTCACCGCGGAGGGCTCCTTCGCGTGGTCGGGTGGTCCGGGCGCCCCGCCCGGGCCGTCCGAACGGGCTGGGGACGACAGTACCGCTGCGCGGCTCAGACCAGCCGGACCACCATGGGTGAGATGCCGGCCATGCGGACGGGCGAGATCTTCACGACGTCCCCCGACTGCGGGGCCTCGACCATCTTGCCGTCGCCGAGGTACAGCGCCACGTGGCCGGGCCAGAACAGCATGTCGCCGCGCTTGCGGGTGGCCACCGGGTACTGCGGGCCGGCGGTGTACTGATAGCCGGTGTAATGGGGCAGGGCCTTCCCGATGCCGGCGAAGGCGTAGATCATCAGGCCGGAGCAGTCGAACCCGATCTTGTTGTAGTCGCCGTGGCTGTCGGCGACGCCGCCGTCGCGGATTCCGCGCGTGGGCCCGTTCGCGTCTCCCCCTCCCCAGGCGTACGGGACGCCGAGCTGGGAGAGCGCGCGGTTGACGACGGTCTCCACCCTCGCGTTGCCCGAGGGCGTGCCCGGGTCCCCGCCGTGGCCGGTGCCCGGGGACGTGGGCCCCTGGGCGATCGACCCGAGGTCGGCGCGGCCGATCGCGTCGGCGACCTGCTGCACGATCGCGTCCGTGTCGCCGCGGATGCCCGCGTCGACGGCGGCTCCCACGCTGCCCGCGTC
>NZ_JAALDU010000347.1 GCF_014145015.1 Dietzia sp. E1
CAGGCCTGACGGCCCCCGCGGCCAGGCCTGACGGCCCCGGCGGCCGGTCCTGACAGACCGCGCGGCTCCTGCCGGGGAGGCGCCGCCCACCCCCGTGTGTGGCCGACCCGCGGGCCGCTCCACGACACCCGGGCGGACATTCCGCGCCGGGCACGCTATCCTGTGGGCAGGCAGATACTCACACTTGCAATGGGCACCCCCGAGGTGGCCCAGCACCGTTTCCGAGGGGGTCAGGTCAATGGGCCGAGGCCGCGCGAAGGCGAAGCAGACCAAGGTCGCTCGCGAACTCAAGTACAACACTCCGCAGACGGACCTAGAACGTCTCCAGCAGGAGTTGTCGGGTGGGGGGTCGTCCATGCGGCTCAGCACCGACGAGGACGACGACCCCTACGGGTCGTGGTCCGACGGCGACACCAGGTACTGACCACTCCCGCTCCCGCCAGACCTCTCGTGGGCCGGGCATCCCCCTACGGATGCCCGGCCCCCGTACGTGGCGCGGGCGGGGATCAACTGAAAACAACGACAGCGACCCGGCCGGAACTGCCCCGGCCGGGTCGCTGTCGTCGTATGGTCCGCGTGGCGCGGTCAGAACCGCGCGTGTGAGCCCTCGAGCACGACCCGGGGTGCGTCGGCGTCCTCGCCGGCCTTCTCCACGCGGCCGATCACCCAGTTCTCCACGTGGCGGGCGGTGAGGACGGCCTGGGCCCGGTCCACGTCCTCCTCGGGCAGGACGGCGACCATGCCCACGCCCATGTTGAACGTGCGCTCCATCTCCGCCTGCTCGACGCGGCCGTGGTGCGCGATCGTGCCGAACACGGCGGGCACGGGCCACCGACCGCGGTCGAGCCGCGCGACCAGACCGCGCGGCATGACGCGCGCCAGGTTCTCGGCCAGGCCACCGCCGGTGACGTGGCTGAACACTCGGACGTCGGTCTCGGCGATGAGGCTCAGGCAGTCGAGCGCGTAGATCCGCGTCGGCTCGAGCAACTCCTCACCCAGCGTGCGGCCGAACTCTTCGACGTGCCCCTCGAGGGGCAGCCGCGCGAGGTCGAGCAGCACGTGCCGCGCCAGGGAGTACCCGTTGGAGTGCAGCCCGGAGGACGCCATCCCGACGATGACGTCGCCCGGCCGGACGTTCTCGGCCTGGAGGATCTCGTCGGCCTCCACGATCCCCACGCCGGTGGCGGAGATGTCGTACTCGCCCGGTGCCATGAGGCCCGGATGCTCGGCGGTCTCCCCGCCCAGGAGCGCGCAGCCGGCACGGACACACCCCTCGGCGATGCCCTCGACGATGTCGGCGACGTGCTCGGGGACGACCTTGCCGATCGCGATGTAGTCCTGCAGGAAGAGCGGCTCGGCGCCGCACACCACGAGGTCGTCGACGACCATGGCGACCAGGTCGATCCCGACGGTGTTGTGCACGTCCATCGCCTGGGCGACCGCGATCTTGGTGCCGACGCCGTCCGTGGACGAGGCCAGCAGCGGCTGGCGATACGTGTTCTTCAGTGAGAACAGCCCGGCGAAGCCACCGAGGCCCCCCATCACCTCCGGCCGGGTCGCCCGCTTGGCGTGCGGCGCGAACAGCTCCACCGCGCGCTCACCCGCGTCGATGTCGACGCCGGCGGCGGCGTACGAGGCGCCGGTCGGGGGGTGTGGGTTCTCGGTCATGTGGTGTCTCTCCTCGTCGGCGCCGCTCTCGGGCGCCCGGTGGGGTTCGGCGGTCGACGCCGGTGTCAGAGCCTGTGGACGACGTCCGCGCTCTCGCTGCTGTCCGGGGCCTCGGCGATCTCCAGCTCGTCGACCTCGGCGGCGAGCGCACGAACGGCCGCGCTCATGGCCGAGTCGTCGGGGAGTTCGATGGGATAGCGCCCGTCGAAACACGCCGCGCACAGCTCGTCGCTGCGCTGGCCGCTCGCCTCGATCATCCCGTCGACGGAGACGTACCCGAGGCTGTCCGCGCCGATCGCGCGGCGCACCCCCTCGAGCATCCCGTCCGACGCGTCGACGCCGTTGGCGATGAGCTCCGCCGGGCTGGCGAAGTCGATGCCGTAGAAGCACGGCCAGCGCACCGGTGGCGAGGCGATCCGGACGTGCACCTCGAGGGCGCCCGCCTCGCGCAGCATCCGCACCAGGGCGCGCTGCGTGTTGCCACGGACGATCGAGTCGTCCACCACCACCAGGCGCTGCCCCCGGATCACCTCGCGCAGGGGGTTGAGCTTGAGGCGGATGCCCAACTGGCGGATGGTCTGGCTGGGCTGGATGAACGTGCGGCCCACGTAGGCGTTCTTCGTGAGCCCCTGCGCGAACGGGATGCCCGAGCCCTGGGCGTACCCGACGGCCGCCGGCGTGCCGGACTCGGGCACCGGGATGACCAGGTCGCCGTCGGCGGGGTGCTCGCGGGCCAGCCGGCGACCGATCTCGACGCGGGCGGAGTTGACCAGACGCTGGTTGATCACCGAGTCCGGCCGGGCCAGGTAGACGTACTCGAAGACGCACGTCTTGGGGGTCGGGGGCGAGAGCTTGCGGGACCGTACGCCGTCGGCGTCGATCGCGATGAGCTCGCCGGGCTCGATGTCGCGGACGAACGAGGCGCCAACGATGTCCAGGGCGGAGGTCTCCGAGGAGACGACCCACCCGCGCTCCAGGCGACCGAGCGCCAGCGGGCGGACCCCGTGCGGGTCACGCGCCGCGTACAGGGTGTTCTCGTCGGAGAAGGTGAGGCAGTAGGCGCCCCGCAGGCGCGGGAGCAGGCGGGCGGCGGCCTCCTCGAGCCCGCCCTCCCGTGCCTCGTGCGCGAGCAGGGTCGAGATGATGTCGGAGTCCGAGTGCGCGCTGTCCTCGGTGTACCCGCGGATGCCCAGCTCGGTGGCGTGCCGCTTGAGCTCGCGGGTGTTGACGAGGTTGCCGTTGTGCCCGAGGACCACGGAACCGCCCTCGGTGGTGGGGCGGAACATCGGCTGGGCGTTGTCCCAGCTCGCCGCGCCCGTGGTCGAGTACCGGCAGTGGCCGATCGCGACGTGGCCGTGCATCGACTCGAGCGTCTTCTCGTCGAAGACCTGGCTGACGAGGCCGAGGTCCTTGTAGACGAGGACCTGCTCGCCGTCGGCGACGGCGATACCGGCCGCCTCCTGGCCGCGGTGCTGTAGCGCGTACAGGCCGTAGTAGGTGAGTTTGGCGACGTCCTCGCCGGGGGCCCACACCCCGAAGACGCCGCACTCCTCGACGGGGCCGA
>NZ_JAALDU010000348.1 GCF_014145015.1 Dietzia sp. E1
GACGGCGACGTCGACGCCGCCCTGCTCGGCGAGCCGGGGGCGTGGACGCTCGTCGGCTCCGACGGCGTCGACCCGGACGTCGCCGCCGCGGTCAGCGCGACGGTGGCGACCGATGCGCTCGAGCGCAACGCCGCGGCCGCCGGGACCACTGTCGCCGATCTCACCGCGGGCTCGGTCGTCGAGGAGCGTCTCCTCGAGGCCGACGGGGCGGACGACGAGGGGGTCCAGGTGATAGCCGGGTTCGTGTTCGTCTTCCTCTTCTACATGGCGGCGATCCTCTTCGGATACGCGATCGCCAACAGCGTCGTGGAGGAGAAGCAGTCGCGGATCGTCGAGATCCTCGCCGCCGCCATCCCGCTGCGGCAGCTACTCGTCGGCAAGGTCGTCGGGGCCACGGCCCTCGCCCTGGGCCAGATGGTGATCTTCGTGGCCATCGGCCTGATCGGCCTCAGCTTCACCGACTACGCCACCCTGCTGCCGTCGGTCGCCGGCGCGGCGGTCTGGTACCTGGTGCTCTTCGTCATCGGATTCGTCGCGCTGGCGTGCCTGTTCGCCGTCGCCGGCGCGATGGCCACCCGCGCCGAGGACGTCCAGACCACGACCTCCCCCCTGCTCACGGTCATCATGATCGTATTCTTCGGAGGCCTCTTCCTGCAGGACACGTGGCAGGTCATCGGCTCCTACGTGCCCATCATGTCGACGGTGACGATGCCGATCCGCCTGGTTGCCGGCACGGCGTCGTGGTGGGAGCCGGCCGTCGCCACCGTGATCACGCTCGTCACCGCCGCGGTGATCATCCGGATCGCCGAGCGGGTCTACCGCCGGTCGATCATGCAGACCGGACGCAAGCTCACGTACCGCGAGGCGCTGACCCTGACGGAGTGACCTGGCTGTCGACCAGTCGGTAACCCTGGCCGCGGACGGTCTCGATGGCGTGGGCCCCGAACGGGGCGTCGATCTTGCGGCGCAGGTAGCCGACGTAGACCTCGACGATGTTGTCGTCCCCATCGTAGGCGGAGTCCCACACGGCCCGCATGATCTGCGCCTTGGACACCACCTGGTTGCGGTTGCGGATGAGGTACTCGAGCACCGCGTACTCCCTGGCGGTCACGCTGATCCGGGTGTCGCCCCGGCGGACCTCCCGGGCGGCGGGGTCCACGACGAGGTCACCGGCCTCGAAGGTGGCGGGGCGTTCGGGTGCGCCGCGGCGCACGAGGGCCCGGAGCCTCGCCTCGAGGACGACGAACGAGAACGGCTTGACCAGGTAGTCGTCGGCTCCGAGGTCGAACGCGTCGGCCTCGTCGTACTCGCCGTCCTTGGCGGTGAGCATGAGCACCGGGGTCCAGATGCCGCGCTGCCGCATCTCGCGGACCACCTCGTATCCGCTGCGGCGCGGCATCATGATGTCCAGCACGACGACGTCGAAGTCGTCGCCGCAGGCCATCTCGAGACCGGCCTCGCCGTCTGGGGCGGTCTCCACGGACCACCCGCCCGCGGCGAGGCCGCGGCGGAGGCTCTCGCGCAGCGCCGGCTCGTCGTCGACCACCAGGACCCGCATCGGCTCGCCGCCCTATCCCTGCGGGTCGATCTCCTGGTCCATCCGCTCGGCGGGGACCAGCGAATCCGCGTGGCGGCGGACGACCTTGGCGGGCACTCCCGCCACGGTGGTGTGGGGCGGGACCTCGTGCAGGACGACCGAACCGGCGGCGACCTTCGAGCAGTCGCCGACGCGGACGTTGCCGAGCACGATCGAGCCCGCCGAGAGCAGGACGCCGGAACCGATCTTGGGATGCCGGTCGCCGTCCTCGTTCCCCGTGCCGCCGAGGGTGACGCCCTGGAGGATCGAGACGCCGTCGCCGATCACGCAGGTCTCCCCCACGACGATGCCGGTGGCGTGGTCGACGAGGATGCCCGAGCCCACCCGCGCGGCCGGGTGGATGTCCATCGCGAAGACCTCGGAGATGCGGCTCTGCAGGAACGACGCGGCCATCACGCGACCGGAGTTCCATATCTCGTGGGCGACGCGGTGCACCTGGAGGCCGAGGAAACCCTTGGCGAAGAGATAGGGCACCAGATAGTTGGGGTACGCCGGATTCCGCTCGTAGCTCACCACGAGGTCCGCGGCCACGGCGTCGAGGACGTGGGGGTGCTCGACCAGCACCGCCCGGATCTCCTTCTCCAGCACGTGGCGGCCGATCTCTGGCGTCGCGATCCGGGACGCGGCGAGCCGCGCCAGGGATTCACCGAGGTCGTCGCACCCGTCGATGAGGTCCAGGACCAGACCCGCGATCAGCGGTTCGTTCCGGCTCGAGGTCGCGTCGAGCGACAAGCGGTTCCAGACGGCGCGGACGGAGGAGTCGGCCTCCGCCTGCGGGACGCACGGGTTCTCGATGCTCAGCTCGATGGTCACCTGATACAGCGTAGGCGTGTGCGGCGACGCGGGGCGAGTCACGGCCGAATCGCCCGGGCCGGGCCACGCCTCGACGCCCCTCGCCGGGCCCGGCAGGATGGGGACATGATCCTCATCAACGTGCGCTTTGACGTCAAAGACGAATTCGCCGACTCCTGGCTCGACATCACCCGGGAGTTCACCGAGGCCACCCGCGCCGAGGCGGGCAACCTGTGGTTCGACTGGTACCGCTCGCCGGAGTCGCCGAACACCTACCTGCTGTGCGAGGCGTTCCGCGAGGGTGACGCGCCGGCCCGGCACGTGAAGTCGGACCACTTCCAGCATTTCACGGGGTCAGCCGCCCAGTATCTCGAGCGCACGCCGCGCATCATCAACACCACGGCAGAGGGCGATCAGTGGGGCACGATGGGCGAGATCACCGTCGAGTGACCGCCGCCGGGTAGCCGTGCGCCCCGGCCTCACCGGCCCGCGAGATCGCGGACGCGGACGACGCCGGGGCGAGCGGCACCGCCGCTGGTGGATCAGATGGAGCTACCGAGGGCCGACTGCGCGAGCGCGAGCGGGTCGATCGGCCACCACTGGCCGTAGTCGAGCGCGTAGACGCGGTTGAGGTCCGACACCACACCGCCGACGGTGACCTGCTGGCGGACCGGCAGCTGGTGGATCGTCGCGGCCGGGTTGAGCCGCCCGCCGGAGCCCCAGTCGTGCTGCCAGAAGTACTGCCCGAGGCCGATCTGACGGCACCAGTCGATGGTCGGCGCGTTGGCGTACACGCCCAGCTTCATGCCGGAGCCGTGCAGGTGGGCGCGCCAGCGCTCGAGGTACGGGCGGATCTGGTTGTCGAACTGCCAGCGGGTGGGGTCGTCGTCGATCGCCACGTACATCGGCACGCCCGACGGACCGCCGGCGTCGCGGTGGATGCGGATGCCGATGGGCGCGTGGTGATCGCCGGCGCCGGCGCCGCCGTGCCAGTCCGCGGTCTCGGCGCGACCGTACTGGTAGCAGGAGACCATGTTGAGTCCGTGGGCGCGGAAGTCGTCCACCTCGCGACGCCGCAGCGGCTTGCCCGTCATCCAGGCCGAGTTAGGGCGCTGGTTGGAGCAGTAGCGCA
>NZ_JAALDU010000034.1 GCF_014145015.1 Dietzia sp. E1
TGCTTCTAAGCCAACCTCCTGGCTGTCTCAGCGATCCCGTATCCTTTTTCACTTAGTACACGCTTAGGAGCCTCGGCGGCCACTCGCCACCAGTTGCGCCGCGAACCGAGCATTACCCCTTCGTCCCGGGCGGCGGCAAACGAGTGATCCGCCGACTCGCCGCGAGCCCAGCCGGCCAGGATGTGCTCGCCGATCTCCCGCCAGTCCGGTGGGTTGATGCGGGACCGGTAGTCGCGATCTGCCTGCGGGATCGGATCAGGTTGTGGCGGGCGCGGGCTGTGGCGGTAATGCCACGTCCCCCGCGACAGCACGGTCAGCACCAACGCCTGGCGTTGGGACTCGGTAAATTGCCGAAAGGCCGCGACCAGCTCGTTCTCGCAGCTCAGTAACTGGGGGGCTTGGCCGGCTCGTGTGGCGGGCCCTTGCTCGCATCGCTGATGCAAGTGCCCGATAGCTTTTCCCAACGCCTCGTTGGTGGCCTCGAGCTCCCGGATTCGAGCTTTGAGTTTCTCGCTGTCAGCGTCGGTCTGAGCGTCCTGATTAGCGATCCGACGTCGGTGCCCGTCATCTCCTAACGTTCAGAATGCGCCCCTCGACCTACTCTATATCTGGTGGAAAGATCCTAAGAGGCTGGAGTTGAGTGAGTCATTGCTGGCCGCTCACGGCGTCCCCGCGTCGAACCGCCGCTCGTCCTCGAAACGGCGAATAACCACCCGGTGACACGCGCAAACATGCCGATTCGGGCCAGCCGGATTCTTAGCAAGAGTAAAGCCGCCGTTGGTTCGTGCCCGCTCACTGGCTGGGGCAAACAAGACGATCGCTCAAGTCACGAAGCAGCAAGAGCACCGCAGTACAACTAGGCGGTACGCCAAGTAAGATCCTAAACCCCTCTGGGCGCTATCGAAGTCCGAGATCGCGACACAAAACTATACAGGTACCAGGCACCGCACATCACCACAGCGGCGACGTATTCAGTAGATACTGTTACAAAGTTGCCGACGGGAAGCGACAGCACCTGCACCACAATGACAAAAAGTCCAATCATACCCGCCGGTCCTCGGTCTCGTGAGAGAAGCCCTGCGATCAACCCCAACAAAGCCACTATAAAAATCAGACCAATAAACCCATAAGTGGCAATCGCTATCGCGCTATCCGGGCGCCACCGTGGACCCATATCAATGATGTTCTCGACAGCCGCGAGCGCGTTCGACCCCGATGCCCAAAACGAGTTCTCGGGGACCAGCCACCCCTGAATACCACCCAAGTCGTTTGGGACAACACGATTTAGCATCGTACTAATGTAGAAAAAGCCGTGCCCGAAGTACCCGTAAAGCAATTCTGCGACATCCGCCACCGTCGAGATGACTGGGCCGAACGCGCCTGCGGAATCACGACAAACATCCAAAGAGAGACATTCGCTCTGCCGAGCCCCTCTTGCCGCGATATTGAATCTGAAGAAGTAAAACACCGCGAGGCTCAGGGCGCCGGCAATCGCAAAGCCTCGAAACCTCCGCCTAGAGCCTACGCCACGCGCGTACAAAACAAAGAGCACGAGCAAAACCAGCTTGAACGCTTCAAACGTGGTACCTCTAGCAAGCGAACCATATAGAGAAGCAAAACCTAAGATTACAAGTGCAGTGACGCGATACCAGTTCAGATTTCTATCGACGACGGCAAACGTAAAAAAGAAATACAGCGTCAATAGCTGCGACAATACACGCAGGACAACAAAAACCCTGCCGACAACTCCCCCCGATGCCCCGAAGTCACTATTGAACTCCTGGTAGTCAAGATAAAGGCTATTGCCACTTGTCAGATTGCTCCAAACAACACTGGGCGTCGCACCTGAATAATAGGTGACTGAAGCGATCGTCATCACCGCCGCGATCAAAGCCACTGCAATAACAGGACCGGCGCCCCAGCTACTTACTCTCTGAGGAGTACGTTCGCCTCGGTTCAGCGATCGATCAGCGGCCACCAGCTCACCAACGAAAAAAACGCCTGAAAGCGCCCACATCAGCAGGATTGCGGGAAGTACGTCCGAGAGAGACAAAGTCGTCGTGTAGGCCACCGCCAAGGCGACCAGTGTGTATACGCCATAGAAAAGTAGAATGAAGGGCGAAACACGAATTGCACTAACGGTTACCGAACCGCGGTCCATCTTAGGCATTAATACCACCTTTGTACCGCCGGCGAATCATGAAACTCATACGCTTCAGATGGCCGATTAGCAAGTGCGGGTTAGTCGAGCGCAACATTACTCCGTACACCGGCCGAGTCGCTGAAAAACACGCAGGTAGAACCAGGCAAACAACAAACTGCGTCACCAAGGTGGCAAGCGCAGCCCCGGCAATCCCTAGCGTCGGAATCCAAACTAAGTTTAGGACGACGTTTAGCAGGGCGCCGAGCGTCGTAAACAGCGCCGAGTATTTTTGCGCGCCCCACGCAACGTATAAGGCGTTCTGGCACAACACCACCATTGCGATAACCCCGGCGAGCGAAAGAACGCGAAGGGACGCACTTGCCTCAACAAACTCGGCACCGTATAAGACGCCGAGAGCTCCGCCGGCAAGTGCGAAAACGACGGACCCGAACAAAAGACTGACAGAGCATACAATTAGAAGCATGTCTGCACCTCGCTCGTCGGCTAATTTACGACTACTGGAGGCAAACAAGGAAGGCTGTATGGCGGTGACAAGAGCAGCCGGTACGAAGTACCACATTTCTCCTATCGCCGCAGCCGCCGCGTAGAGACCAGCCGCCCGATGCCCCGGAAGCATACTGCCAAGCATCACTTGGTCTATCCGATTATATGCCATTGTCGCAATCCCGGTGACAATGAGATACCAACTGCTAGCAAGCAATACCCGGGCGTAATTCTTTGAGATGTTCATCCTGGGCCGGTGCTTTGCCACCCGCCTAAAAGCCACGAAGAGCAACACCGAGTAGACGACAATGTCCAGCAGATAGAAGGCTGCGTAAACTTCGATTGGCGCTCCAAGGAGCACCGCGACCACCCTCGCAGCTGCCACTCCCCCGTAAGAGCCAATCCTAAACAGCGACGCTAAACGCAGCTCGAGTTGCGACCTTAGCCAATAGAGGTACACCTCGGAAGCACGCACCGCGAGCGTCAGTGACATTATTAGGGTAAGTAGAATGACCGTTTTATCTTGGTTTAGCAGAGCCACAAAGGTAACACATAGCACGGACACCAGAAGCCCGCCTACTGCTCGCAAGACGAGCGCAGTAGCGAGGATTGTGCCTTCGCGATGGCGTCTCTCAACGAGATGCCTCACGACTATCGGTTCAATACCCAGCGTAGCGACGGACGTGAAAAGTCCCACGAACGCCATAGAAAAAGTGAACTTGCCGAGGATCTCGGGCCCATATACTCGTGCCGCTATAGCCGTTACAGCCGCACCAACTACCATCGTGAAGATAGACTGGGACATATTCCAAGATGAGCTAGTGGCCATCAGCCTAGGGCTATTGACCTTCTTCAGCTGGGTACTCGGCCCCAGATCATTTTTATCGTCGTCGATTACGCTCACCCCTATCCCAGCGCTCTTTAGCAGCGCGACCGCCAAAGCTTCCCGAAACCAGAATAAACTCGCAACCGCTACTTAGCTGAAGAGAAGAAGAAATCTACTAGTCGCGCTTCAGCCACCGACACCCGTCGCAGATACTCGTCTCGCCCTTGCTCAAACTCACTCCCTGCGTACGGGAGACCCTGGGGTAACCCCCCATCTCCATTCAGATACAGTCCAAGGTCGAGACTTTTGATCGTAGAAACCAACGCGGCTTGGTGCGGGCCAGAATAGATTATTGGCAGCCCAGCCATCATGTAGGTCAGCGCCTTAGAAGGAAACGCGGGAAGCGGAAACTCGTCACTTATTGCCACTAACCCGAAGTCATACTCAGGGAGCTGCACCTCGAGCTCTTTTTGTGGACGAAATCCCTTATGGTTGACCAACAAGTTGCCTGGTAGCGCCTGCCCGGCCGACAAGTCGTCGGGCAACCGATCCTTACTAAACACATCTAGCTGAAGTTGGACTGCGGGGTACATGCATGCAAGACGAATGATTGCAGGCCCAATCCCTCGGATCGAATTAATCTGACCGGCAAAAACGATCTTCGCGGGCGAGGCATTACTATCTCTCGATTCTACGGACCTAGCCGAGGACACAGGCCACAGCGGATGAACCCACGTTTTGTGGCGCGACGAGTGGAGACTATCCAAGTAATCGTCAGACGGGACAAGCACAAGATCAGACAACCCGATCCCGATCTTTTCTGTCACTCCATACATCAGCCGCGTGAACGGATTTCGCAGCCCACCGGCCGCAATCGTCGATTCGGGGTAGATGTCCCAGATATAGGACACCACGGTCTTACCCATGAGCTTCGCCAAAATTATCTCCGGCAAGCTAAGGCTAACTGCAGAATGGACCATAAGGACATCGATCCCACGAACCTTTTTAGCACCGCTGAAAAGCCGATTAGCCATCGCAGGAAACTTCGGCAAAATCCCAGGCGGAAGCGCCCTCAAGTCCAGTTCACAGTCGACTCCCCGCTTCGCCAATCTATCTCGCAGGCTGCTGAACAGCGCACCAGTCGTCTGCCCCAACGAACCGTTCGACTGCATCAGTACTTTCACCTGCTGGCCCCTTGAAATGTTGACGGCGTTATCAATACACATTCCCTGCGAGCCATTCTGTGCTCTCACCACGCAAAACGACAGCCTCCGCGGTAGATCGGTCGAGGTCTAACGGTGGGACCTTCACTGCCGACAGCGCTTCGTGCCTATCAGCATTTATCGGAAATTCCGAGGCATCAAATAACTCTTCGGACAGCTTCTCGTTATTCCGAAGCCCGGTATACACGATATCTATGTTTCGCCCTGATTGCTCTATGAGTGTCCTAGCGACGTCTGCAATCTTCACAGGTTCACCCATGTCCAAGATCAGTGTCTCACCATTACCGCCCACCACGGTGGCCTGCAGCACTAATTGGCATGCCTCAGGAATTGTCATGAAGAATCGGTCAACGTCTGGATCCGTTACAGTGACCGGGCCCCCGTTAGCAATCTGCTTCTCAAAGACTGTGAGGACAGAGCCCCGGGACCCAAGAACGTTACCAAACCTGACCGATACATACTTCGAACCTGACGCGCGCATTGCGCGTGCTGCCGTTACTCGTTCAGCTATGCGCTTACTCATGCCTAGTGCAGAGCATGGGTTCGCAGCCTTATCGGTAGAGATATTGACGAAGGTTTCTACGCCGCTCTCCTCCGCCGCATTGAGAACGTTCAAAGTACCAATAACGTTGGTCTTGATCGCTTCCTCGGGATACTGTTCTAGTAACGGCATATGCTTCAAGGCAGCCGCATGGAATACAATTTCAGGTCTTCGCTCAAGGAAAATCTTGGTAAGCGCCTCGCTGTCACGAATCGAGGCAAGAATAGTGTCGTCACCATCCAGCATTGCTTGGTCATGTATGGACAACTGCACTGAGTGCAGGCCGGACTCGTCGCGATCCAACATCATGAGTTCTGCTGGCCTGAACCTGCTTAGCTGACGGCACAATTCTGAACCGATGGAGCCGCCTGCCCCAGTGACGAGCACTCGTTTCCCACGAATGTAGGCGGCGATTTGCGTCTGGTTGAGCCGGGCCGGCTTTCTTCCGAGCAGATCATTCACGTTGATCTCGCGTAGCTCACCTACAGCCACACGTCCCTTCATCAAAGTGCTCAGTGGGGGCAACACTAGGACGTGGAGTCCTGCGGTCTCCGCTCTATCTCTTATGTCAAGAAGTTCCGCACTGGGCAGGCTAGGAATTGCAACCAGGAGAGTACTCGCATTCGTCTTAGCGGCGATCTCTTCAAGCTGATCCCGACCGCCCCTAACACGAACGCCATCGATAATCATATGCCGCTTCGCAGGGTCGTCGTCAAGAACGGCAACTGGTCGAAACTGCGAAACTTGCGAACGGCGAAGTTGCTGAATGAGCTGCGCGCCCCCCGCACCTGCGCCGTATACAAGCGCCGGCTCCGCGTTGTTGGCAGCGCCCGCTCCATATAGCTCCTTGCGCCTAGCGATCGAACGCAGAACTATGGCCGCCAAAACGGTGAAGGCCCCCGCGATGATTGGGGTAGACCTAGGAACCCCGTCGACATGCGCCGAAGACACGTGAAGTAGAAAGACGACTAGCGTCACGCTTGCAAAAACGACAAGAACCACGCTGGTCTCAAGCAGGCTACCGGGCAAGAACCTTCCGCGATACAGACCGGCGCCCCAGCCGACGAGCGAGCTGAGAACTACCAGAGCAAGCAGGACCCAGTAGAACCGTGGCATCCCGAGTGAACGAGCTACCTCGGCAATGGAGAAATCAAAACGGATCCAGATTGCGACGATCAGCATTCCGGTCCATAGGATGGCGTCTATGGGCAACCAAGGAGAGATCGGTACCCCGGTCAGGCGGGCCCTCAATCTAGCCCACCTTGACATAGATTCATCGCAGCCCGTCTTGTCTTCTTGGCTAATAGCATCTCTAATTTCAAACATCTAGGCTGGCTGCTCAACGTCCGCCGCCTTCGACGAGTAGTAGTACGAGTCATAGTAACCGGGCGCGCCCTTTTTAATCGGCTTATTGGCGACCATCACCATTCCAAGCAACTCGGCGTCGGCCTTGCGAAGATTGTCAATAGCTTGACTCACTTGGTCAGTCGTTGTGCGGTTCGACCTAACTACCAGAAGTGCGCCGTCGGTTATGCGCGTGAGCAGGGCGCCATCTGTGACGGGAAGTAAGGGTGGCGAATCTAAGAGGACATAGTCGTACTTACTTCTCAATTCGTCGATCAAGCGCCGCGCGGTGTCGGATGCCAGTAACTCTGATGGGTTGGGCGGCAATGGCCCACAGGCAAGCAGATCGACCCCCTCGTGCCTAGTTTCCGAGACGACGTCCTCGAATGTTGCCTGACCGCTTAGGATATTAGTTAGACCCACTTTGTCTGGCATAGAGAGGTAGTTGACCACCCTAGGTCGTCGCAGATCCGCCTCGACTAAGAGCACGCGGTTGCCAGCTTCCGCCACCGCCAAGGAAAGGTTAAGCGCGGTTTCCGACTTACCTTCTACAGCTACAGAGGACGTGATCACCAGTACCTTTGGCGGATTGTCCACATTCAGAAACTGGAGGTTTGTACGAAGCCGGCGGAACGCCTCAGCCGCCGGAGAGTGTCCGTCCCTGAACGGGACGACGTGTTCGGCGTCCGCCTCTCGATCCTCCGCCTTACGAAAGGGAATGGAACCAACAACTGGTTGTTCAGCGAGTTTTTCGAGTTGCTCTTTCGACTTAATTCGACGATCGAGGGCGTTGCGAATTAGGGCAACGGCGATGCCGGCGAAAAGCCCAATCAGTAAACCAAGCATAGCGTTCTGCGCCGTCTTTGGGGCCACCGGCTCTGTTGGCAGCGACGGTGGGTTCACGACGGTTAGTTTAGCCAGGGCCGGCCCGCCACCGTCGGGCGTTTCCAGGCGGTTGATCGCTTCAGGCATGACTTCGCCGAAACCGTCCGCTATCGCGAGGGCTCGACTGGGATCCTGATCCACTACGGAAACGCTGAGCAAAACAGTTCTCGCGTCTACGGTGGCCGACGCTCGCTGAGCGACCTCTTCCGCGGAGAGGCCGACACCAGCTGCGTCGACAACTTGCTCTGCTATTTCAGTGCTTTTTACCAGCGCGGCGTACGACTGGACTCGCTGTTGAGCGCCTAGGGACCCTTGATACGCAGCAGCAGCAGGATTGTCACCTCCAGCGACAGTGACATAGAACTGAATTTTCGCCTGGTAGGTAGGCGATATAAGAAGACTCACGCCCAGCGCGGTTAGAACGCCGAGAAGCGTCGCTGCCACGATCACATTCCAGCGAGCGCGAAGTACGGACAGCAGGTCCCGCAGATCCACTCCAAGGGTCCTTTCTTTAGGCAGCAACAATATAGACCCGTTCGACGGCGTCGGCACGGGTCGTTCGCAATGGTACTTCGCTCGGCCGGCACTCCGTACCGGTCTGGGAGTTGATGAGACTCGATTAACGTTCGCGTTTGCGATTGAGTCAGTGCAGGTGCCAGCTACACCCAGAGGCTCGTGCGGGACGCGGGGGCGCGCTCGTCGATCTCCCAAGGCCCAGTTGTCCTGCCGCCACTTCCCAATTGTCTCGTAGGTTGGCGCAGGTCAGACCGGTGCGCATGTAATCAGTCTCGGGATTCAGTTTATTCGCGGCGACATCTCGACTTCCAGTTGGGATGACGAGTCTCTTAGTCCACCGGACCCCAGGTATGGGAGACGTCCCTGGATCCGGATGAAAGTCACGTAGAGGCAATGGCCATCCGGTCACACTGATCGACCGTCCACGAACGGCTTCACCCCCAAGGGGGCGAATGACCACCGTTGTGCGCTGGCCACAGGAGCGGGGCCAATCGGATGCTAGCAATTGGACACCACTCCATCCGATCGCATCCAAGGTAGTCGGTGATCGCTGGGAATCACTCTGTACGAACCGATGTCAGCCCCGTCTTCGCCTATGACCTCACCGCCGCCGTCCCTCATGCATCGAGGTGCGGTGTGTATCCCGCAGCACACCCATCACGCGCAGAGGAAATGTACGCCAGCGCGGGACCGCACAACGTGCTTCGATCTGGTCACCTGCGGGCACGCAGAATCTCCTGCGTCCACTCCAGGTTGTTGCTCAGCACGCACACAGGGCGCAACCGTAGCGTTGAGCTCGTGAGACCCCGTTTCCGTCGCCGCCGAGTCTCGCTCCTTGCGACGATGCTTGTGCTGGGCGCGGTTGCCGTGGCTGGCTTGAGTGCTGCGCGAGCGGTCTTGTTCCCCCAAGTCGATTCACCCGATCGAGTCGGCGCCATCGTTGTGGTGGCTGGAGCGGCCGATGATCGATATGTCTATGCCCGACACTTGGCGGAAACTGGATTATCAGAGCGCATCTTTGTATCCCAACCATCTCGCGGGGGCAGCGATTCCTACTCCGCCGCAATTGATGCGTACTGCGCAAACAGCCCGGTAGTTGCCCGAGACGGGCGCCGAATCCACATCGAGTGCTTCAAGCCCGACGTGAGCACTACAGAGGGCGAGACCACCGCCGCGACCCGCATCGCGCGCGAGCGCGGATACGATTCCCTGCTTGTAGTGACTTACTGGGGCCACGTGTCGAGGGTCCGCATGTACTTCGAGCAGTGCTTTGACGGGTCCGTCTACGTCACAGACACACCCCGGCCGCTATCGAAGTCCCGCAAGGATGCGCTCCTTCATGAAACCGGCGGCTATCTCAAGGCGTTCCTCAAGCCGGCCTGCTGAAAAGCACTGCTGGCCCGGCGATCGAAACATCCAAAGGTACCAATCGGTTGATCGAACCCAGCCCGAGTGGTGCCATCGGAAGGGACACACCGCCTCACGTCATAAGGAGTGTCCGACATGGCATCCGAGTCCACCACCACGACCGACCACGACGAGATCCGCAAGTGGGTCGAGAGCAACGACGGCAAGCCCGCCTGCGTCCGCGACACCGGCAACGGCGACGACCCCGGCATCCTGCGCTTCGACTTCCCCGGCGGCGCCGGCGACGAATCGCTCGAGCAGATCAGCTGGGACGAGTGGTTCGAGAAGTTCGACTCGCAGGGGCTCGCCCTGCTGTACCAGGCGAAGAAGGCCAGCGGAGAAGGCAGCACCTTCTTCAAGCTCGTCAATCGCTGATCCACCGCAGGGCCTGGCGCTCGGCGCCCCACGGGAGTGAACCGCCAGCGGCCGCGGAAGGGGGGTCAGCGACCGCCGGCGATTCCAACGCACGACGCGCGGGTCGCGACCGGGGACGGTCCGCGTGTACCGCGCGACGCGGCGGGGTCGGCGACATGAGGGGGGGATCATGTTTCGCCAACGAGGCCCACTATAGGAACGGCCGCGCCAGTTCACAAGCGTCAGTTATACGGAGCCAGGCTAAGTGTTTCATTGTCCGCTGTTCTGACGATCCGAGACGCGGACAGCGACCAGCGGTGTCGCCCGAGAGAAACGTTCGCGACCTCGCCCGACTTTTCCCGCCGGGAGCGCCCCGGATAGGAACCGCATGACCACCTGGACCACCCGCGCAGAGACCGACGCGGACATCCCCGCGATCCCCGACATCATCCTGCGGGCCTTTCCCACCGCCGCCGAGGCCGACCTCGTCGACGCCCTCCGCGCTGACCCGGCCGCGTGGATCGACGGGCTGTCGCTGATCGCCGAGACCGCCGGCGGATGTCCGGTGGGTCACGCGCTGCTCACCCGCTGCCACGTCGGGGACGAGCCCGCCCTCGCGCTGGCGCCGTGCTCGGTGCTGCCCGCGGTTCGGCTTCCGCCGCGCCTCCAGCTTCGACATCCGGGCGTCATTCGATGTCCCCGACGAGGCGTTGATGGCCCTGCCCCTCGACGACTCCCCTGCCGTCCCGGGCGGCGTCATCCGCTATCCCGCGGCGTTCGGGGTGTGACCGCTCGCGCAGTCGCGGTGACCGCGGGACCGTGAGGGTGGGGTGACCTCGTCGTCGTCGTAGGCTTGGCGACCATGTCTGCGACCGCGAACCTTCGCCAGGAGCTCGACGCCGCCCGGGACCGGTTCGAGCAGTACCGCGTCTCCGTGAGCGCGGCGTTCGACGATCGGCCCGCGGGCGAGCTGTCCCGGGCCGTCGAGGCGGTGCTGCCGGATCTGGCGTTCCATGAGGGACAGGCGGTTGCGGCGGCCGTGGCGCTGGATCGGTTGGGCGCCGGCGCCGATCTGGCCGCGGTGATCCGGGCGCTGGATCTGCTGCTCCTCGAGCAGCAGGCCGCGCGGCGCAGCCGGGACTTCCTGGCCGGCGTGGCCCGGGTTCTCGCCAACGTGAGGCGGCGCGAGGCGGGTTAACCGGGTGGTCGTGCGGGCGCCGGCGGGTTTCGCCGGGCGGCCGGG
>NZ_JAALDU010000349.1 GCF_014145015.1 Dietzia sp. E1
GACGCCGCCGACGGCGGGCCGGAGGCGTAGTCGAGCAGCGTGCCGACCGGAACCCCGGCTCCCGCCCCCGGCAGGGCACCGATCTCGGCGGGGATGGAGGACTGCGCGCCCACCGCGGGGGTCAGGCCCGCGGCGATGGCGCCGGCCCCGGCCGCGCTGAGGCCTGCGCGACGGAGAAAGGATCGGCGGTCGAACGTCATGGAGGTACTCCCGGATCTCGAACGGTGAGGGAGGCGTGTGGCCTGTGGGACTCACGCACCCGACGAGTGTGTCACAAAGAGATCGCGGACGATATCCCCGCGTTACCACAGGAGAGCACCACCGCACGGCAGGCGCGGCTGGTTGACTGATCTTCATGACACGATCCCGCAGATGGTCCGCCGTCGACATCCCCGACCAGACCGGGCGGACGTTCGTGGTGACCGGCGCCAACGGGGGCATCGGGCTGGCCACCACGGCCGCGCTCACCGCCCGCGGGGCCCGGGTCGTGATGGCCTGCCGGAATCTGGAGAAGGCGGAAGCGGCACGCGCGACCCTGCCCGAGGCCTCGCGCGAGCGGGCGGAGGTGCGTCGACTCGACATGGCCGATCTGGACTCCGTCGACGCGTTCGTCGCCGCCATGCGGGCGGAGGCCGCGGCGAGCGACGCGGCGCGGTCCGGTGCCGGCCGGGTCGACGTCCTCATCAACAACGCCGGCGTGATGAACATCCCGCACGCCCGCACGGCGCAGGGCCACGAGATGCAGTTCGGGGTCAACGTCCTCGGCCACCACGCGCTCACCCTGGGTCTCGAGCCGATCCTGACGGACCGCGTGGTGTGGCTGGGCTCGCTCGCGCATCTGATGGGGCGGGTCGACACCGACGACCTCGGCATGGACGTCCGCGGCTACCGGCCGATGGCCGCGTACGCGAACTCCAAGCTGGCGTGCATCATGCTGGCCTACGAGTGGCAGCGGCACTTCGAGCGGGCCGGCGGCGGCCTCCGCTCGGTCGCCGCGCATCCCGGCTACACCGCGACCGAACTCATCCGGCAGAGCGGCAACCCCGTCGCCGACCGGTTCTTCGCACTCGGCAACTCCCTCACCTGGGCGGGCCTGTCACCGGAGACGGGCGCGCTGTCCGTGCTCTACGCCGCGACGGTCCCCGACGTGCCGGGCGGGGCGTTCGTCGGACCGGACCGCCTCGGTGGTCTGCGGGGGCACCCGCACCTCACCCGGTCGAGCCGCCGTTCGCACGACCGGGCCACCGCCGCCGCGTTGTGGCGGCGGTGCACGGAGGCCGCGGCGTTCCGCTAGGAGCGACCCGTCAGGCCAGCCCGGCGGCGGCCAGTCCGTCGCGCAGCTTCGCCTGATGCTCGGGCGGCCCCTGGAGGAGCGGCATGCGCAGGCGGTCCGAGCCGATGAGACCGGCCATCTTCAGCGCGGCCTTGACCTGGATGGCGCCCTGGGAGGTGTGCATGATCGCGTCCACGGCCGGGATAAGGCGCGTGTGGATCTCGCGGGCCCGCGGCAGGTCGCCCGCGTCGACGGCGTCAATCATGGCCCGGTAGTCGTCGCCGGCGACGTGGCCGACCACCGAGACGATCCCCGTGGCGCCGAGGGCGAGGAACGCCAGGTTGAGCACGTCGTCACCCGAGTACCAGAGCAGGTCCGTCTCGGCCATGAGGCGGCTGGCCTCGAACAGGTCCCCCTTGGCGTCCTTGACCGCCCGCACGTGGGGGATCTCCGCGAGCCGGCGGATCGTGTCGGTGGCCAGCGCGGTGCCGGTGCGCCCCGGGATGTCGTAGGCCATCACCGGCCGGTCGGCGGCCTCGGCGATCATCCGGAAGTGCTCGACGATCCCGTGCTGGGTGGGCTTGTTGTAGTACGGGGTCACCACGAGCAGGCTGTCCGCACCCCGCGCCACCATCTCGCGGGCCGCGCGCATGGAGTGCTCGGTGTCGTTGGTGCCGCATCCGGCCATGACCTGCACGCGGTCGCCGACCGCCTCGACGACCGCGGCGACGCTGTCATAGTCCTCGTCGTCCGTGGTGGTGGCCGACTCGCCGGTGGTGCCGTTGACCAGCAGACCGTCGTGGCCGTGGTCGGCGAGATGGACCGCGAGCCGCTGCAGCGCGTCGAAGTCGATCGAGCCGTCGTCGTGCATGGGGGTCACCATCGCGGTGATGACCCGACCGAAGGGATTGTCCGACATGGGCACCAGACTAAGGCACACCTGTGACGCCGCGAGCGCCCGACGGGCCGTGGCGGACACGGCTAGGGTCGACACCACAGAAGCGACACCACGACCCAGGACCCATCGACGACGACAGCACCGACGACCCCCGGAGGCGACCGTGACCGACTCGACCCGACCCGAGAACGACGCCCGCGTGCCCGACGAGTCGCCGGAGGAGCTCGGCAACACCGTCGACGGCTCCGGCGCCGGTGACGGGAGCACCACCCGCGGTACCGACGAGGAGGGTCGCGCCCCGGCGTCCCGGCCCTCGACCGCCGGCGACACCGGGCACGCCGCCGGCGACGCGGCCACCGGCGCGTCCGGTGAGAGCTCCGCCGACCGGGCCGAGCAGTCGAAGGTGTACCGGACCCCCGAGCAGCCGGACCACGCCGTCGGCGGCTCCGACGGCACGGCCGACGGTCAGTAGCCCGGTCGACCGGTGACCGTCGCACTCCTCCTCACGCTGGCGCTGGTCCTGCTCATCGCAGCGAACGCGCTGTTCGTCGGGGTCGAGTTCGGGTTCCTCACCGTCAACCGGGACGACGTCCGCGCCGCCGGCTCGGAGGGCGATCGCGTCGCCGCGGCCCTGGACTCCTCGCTCTCGAAGACCTCGACGAACCTGTCGGGGGCCCAGCTCGGCATCACGGTCAGCAGCCTCGTGGCGGGATACCTCACGGGCCCCTCCGTCGGGGAACTGCTCACCGGCGCGTTGGGCCTGTCCGGAATGCCGGAGGCCGCCGCCCGCGGTATCGCGATGACGGCGGCCTTCGTCGTCGTCACCTTCCTCCAGATGGTCTTCGGCGAGCTCGTCCCCAAGAACTGGGCCATCGCCGCACCCATGCAGGTGGCGAGGCTGGTCGTGCATCCGCAGCGCACGTTCATGACCGTGTTCGGTTGGCTGGTCACCGCCCTCAACGCCTCGGCCAACCAGGTGCTGCGCCTGCTCGGGTTCACCCCGACGGAGGAACCGGGTGACGCCCGCTCCCCCGAGGAGCTGCGGGCGTCGGCGGCGCGGTCGGGACGCGAGGGCGTGATGGACCCGCACACCGCCGAGCTCGTGACCCGGTCGATCTCGTTCGGCGAGCACCGGGCGGCCGACGCGATGGTGCCCAGGCCGCTCGTGACGTTTCTTCGCGACCACACTGCGCAGGACCTGCTGGACACCGTCGCCGCGACCGGCCGGTCCCGCTTCCCCGTCCTCGGCGGCACCGTCGACGAGGTGGTGGGCGTCGTCCACTACCGCCAGGCGCTGGCCGTGGACCCCGATGAGCGGGACCGCACTCCGGTGCGCGACATCGCCGCCGAGCCGACCGTGGTCTCGGAGATGATGACCCTCGATCCCCTGATGCGGCTGCTGCGGCAGACCGATCTGCAGATGGCGGTGGTCGTGGACGAGTTCGGCGGCACCGCGGGGATCGTCACGCTCGAGGACCTGGTGGAGGAGATCGTCGGCGAGATCGACGACGAGCAGGACCGCGCCTCCCGCACCCACGAGCGGATCGACGACGACACGGTCCTGGTCGGCGGAATGATGCGGCCCGACGAACTGGGCGCGATCCTGCGACTGGAGGTCCCCCCGGCGGGCGCCGCGTCGACCCTGTCCGGTGTGCTGTCCGAATCGGCGGACCGCCTACCCGAGGTCGGTGACGAGGTCGAGCTGGAGGCCCACGACCACGAGCACCGCGACCGCGACGACCTGCCCACCCGGGCGCGCGTGCGGCTGCGGGTCGAGACGGTGAGCGACTACCGGGCCGAGCGGCTCCGGGCCACCGTCCTGCGCGGCGAGCCGGACGAGTCCGGCGACTCTGACGAGCACTGCGACGCGGAAGAGTCCGGCGACGCGGACCAGCGCAGCGACGCGGAGACGGAGGAGTCCGATGAGTGACGGCGTCGCGATCCTGGTGCTCGCCGCCCTCCTGCTGGGCAACGGCTTCTTCGTGGCCGCCGAGTTCGCGATGGTCTCCGCGCGCCGCGACCACCTCGAGCCCCGCGCGGCCCGGGGCAGCACCCGCGCCCGGTGGTCACTGCGTGGCATGGAGAACGTGTCGCTCTCGCTGGCCGCCACGCAGCTCGGGATCACCGCGTGTTCCCTCCTCATCGGCGCGGTCGGCGAGCCCGCCATCGCGCACCTCATCGAGAGGCCGCTGGAGTGGCTGGGGGTGTCGACCGGGTTCGCGCACCCCATCGCGCTGGTGATCGCCCTGCTCATCGTCACGTTCTTGCACATGGTGCTCGGCGAGATGGTGCCCAAGAACATGGCGATCGCCCGGCCGGCCGCAGCCGCGCTGCTGCTGGGGCCGGTCCTGCGGGTGTTCGTCCTGGTGTTCCTGCCCGCCATCTGGCTGATGAACAAGACCGCCGACCTCGTCGTGCGTCACGTCCTCCGCGTCGAGCCGAAGTCCGAGGTGGACACCACGGTCACGGTGGACCAGATGCGCGGGATGGTCGCGGCGGCCGGGGAATCGGGCCTGCTGGACGAGGACGAGACCACTCTCCTGGCGGGGGCGCTGGAGTTTGACCACATCACCGCGGCGGACGTGCTCCGACCGCTCGACGAGGTCGACGCGGTCGACGCGGACCTCACGACCGGCGAGATACACCAGCTGTGCGTCCGCACCGGACACTCGCGGTTCCCCGTGCTCCGCGACGGCCGGTACGTGGGGTACGTCCACGTGAAGGACGTCCTGGCCGACGACCCGTCCCGCCCGCTGCGCCCGGAGCGGATCCGCCGGCTCGGCTCGGTGTCGCCCGACACGCCGCTGGACGACGTGCTGGCCGCCATGCAGCGGGCCCGCGCTCACCTGGGGACCGTCGACGGCAGTGGCGATGGCGCCGCTGATCGCCGAGGAGTCCGCGATGACGCCCGCGCGGCCGGCCCGTCGGGCCTGGTCGTGCTGGAAGACGTGCTCGCCCGACTCGTCGGCGAGGTCCGCGACGCCACCCCGGAGGCCGATCAGACCTCCCCTGCGGCCCGCCAGGGTTCAACCGGGGGCCAGCAGACCTCGACCGGCGACTAGCGGACCTTGTCGGGGTTCGTGTCGAGGACCCGGCCCAGCGTGTTGTCCACGAGGATCTGCGTCACCCCGGCGTAGGTGGCCACACTTACTCGAACAGTGGCGATCAGCGCGTTCTGCAACATCCTCTACCCTCCGTCGGCAAATGTGACGTCTGTCACGATACCCGCGAGCATGGTTGCGGCGGGGGTTTCCCTCCAGAAACCTGGACAGCCGTTCTGATGTGTGGTTCCGAACGCTAACCACCCGGGATGGGGGTTGCCACCGGACGGCCGCAGAACGCGCGCGCGGCGCACCCCCGAAGGGTATAGTTGATGCGTCACCAGCATTCGCGGCGTGCGCGCCGAGCCCGCCGCTCCGAGGAGGTCACCGTGCCCCTGCTCGTCCCCGGCGTCGAGATCCACCGTTCCCGAATGCGATCCCGCGACCGGGGCGGCTGGCTGGACTCGCGGCACTCGTTCTCCTTCGGCCGCTACCAGGACCCGATGAACACGCACTTCGGGCGACTGCTGGTCAACAACGACGACCACATCGCGCCCGGCACGGGTTTCGACACCCACGGGCACCGCGACATGGAGATCGTCACGTGGGTCCTGTCCGGCTCGCTGGTCCACCAGGACTCCGAGGGACACAGCGGCGTCATCTACCCGGGACTCGCCCAGCGGATGAGCGCGGGCTCGGGGATCCTGCACTCCGAACGCAACGACGGCTGGCGCGACGGCTCGCTCCGCACCGACACCCCCGCCGAACCGGTCCACCTCGTCCAGATGTGGGTCGTGCCGGACACGACCGGCGAGCGACCCGGCTACGAACAGCTGGAGATCGACCCACGCGAGCTGGAGAACAAGCTCGTCGTCGTCGCCGGGGGTCTACCCACCCACACGGACCGCGCCGCCATCCGGATCCGCAACCGCGCGTCCGCGCTCCACGCCGCCCGGCTCACACCCGGACGCACCGTCGAGCTCCCCGACGCGCCCTTCCTCCACCTCTACCTCCCGCTCGGGTCGGTCACCCTGGAAGGCGAGGGCGCCCTGGACACCGGCGACGCCGCGCGCATGACCGCCACGGGCGGACGACGCGTCACCGCCGGCGCCCAGGGCGCCGAGATCCTCGTCTGGGAGATGCACGCCGGCATGACCATGCTCGACGTGCGCGGACACTAGTCCTTGCCGCTGGACGTCTCCTCCTCGCCGGCGACTGACGGGGCTCCGTCATCCTGCTCGCCGTCCGGGATGTGGTACAGCGGGTGGACCGGCTCGGGCGAGGGCGCCTCCTCGTGCTTCTCGAGCGCCTCGGGCGAGTAGGTCCTCCGCCACTGCCGTGTGATCGTGGGCGGCCGCTCCCCCATATCGTTACTGATGCCGCGCACCAGGCTGTACATCATCACGAAGCCGAAGACGAAGAACGGCAGGCCGATGACCGTAATGACCTCCTGCAACGCGGTGAGGCCGCCCTCGCCCGTGCCCGCGAGGATCGTGGCGCCCACGGCACCCATGAGCACGCCCCAGATGACGCGCTGGTGGGTCGGCGAGGTCTGTACGTCGTCGTCCTTGCCGGAGGCGATCATGTCCACGACCATCGACGCCGAGTCGACCGACGTGGTGAAGAAGATGACGACGAGGACCACCGCCAGCCCGGACAGGAACGTCGCCAGCGGGTAGTTCGAGAGGAACGCGAAGAGGGCACCCGGGATGTCGCCCTCCTCGACCACCGCTTCCGCGAGACCGCCCGTGCCGAACATCTCGATATGGAACGACGCCATACCGAAGATCCCGAACCACAGGACCGAGAAGCCCACCGGCAGGCCGAGGACGCCGAAGACGAACTGACGGATCGTGCGGCCCCGGCTGATGCGGGCGATGAAGATGCCCACGAACGGCGACCACGTGATGGTCCACGCCCAGTAGAAGACGGTCCAGGTGTTCTGCCACGACGCCAGGTCATCGGAGGCCGGGAAGACGTTGTTCCACAGTGCGAGCTCCGGCAGGTTCGACAGATAGATGCCCAGCGACTCGACCGTTCCCTTGAGGAGGAACAGCGTGGGCCCGGTGGCCAGGATGAAGATCAGCAGAGCGATCGCCATGACGATGTTGAGATTGGAGAGTCGCTTGATGCCCCTCTCCAGACCGAGGGCGACAGAGATGCAGGCGACCGTGGTGACGACCACGATGATGAGCACCTGCACGACCGACGACATGGCGATGCCGAACAACTCGTTCAGGCCCGCGTTGATCTGCAGCGTGCCCAGCCCGACGGAGGTGGCGACGCCGAACACGGTGCCGACCAACGCGACCACGTCGATGGTCTTGCCGAGCGGTCCGAAGACCTTGTCGCCGAGGATCGGGGCGAAGATCGAACTCACCCGGGGCGGCATCTTGCGCTTGTAGATGAAGTAGGCGAACGCCAACGCCGGCAGCGCGAAGATCGTCCACGTGTGCAGACCGAAGTGGTAGAGCGTGAACGCCATCGCCTCGCTCGCCGCGTCCGGAGTGCCCGGCTCGACGTCCCCGCGGGGCGGGGCGGCGAAGTGGGAAATGGGTTCGGCGACGCCCCAGAACATGAGGATCGTGCCGATGCCCGCGGCGAACAGCATGCCGAACCACGCCGCGGTGGAGTGCTCCGGTTCTTCGCCGTCGCCGCCGAGCCGCACGTGCCCGAACCGACTGAGCGCGATCCAAAAGAGAAAGCCCAGGAAGGCGGTGACGCCGAAGATGTAGAACCACCCGAGGTTGGTCATGATCCAGCCGGAGGCGGTGCCGAAGACACTGCCCACCCAGCCCCCGAAGAAGAAGGTGATGACGACAAAGGCGACGATCACCCCGACAGTCGAGAAGAACACCCCCGGGTCGGTCTTGAGCCTCAGTGCTCGCAGTATCCGTTCGGACATGGTCTCTCCCGTCGTCTCGGCCCCTTCAGAGCACCGCTGCCGGATCGAGTGGCTCAGTCAGAGTTCACAAGTCAGTACGCGAAGTTGTGTACCACGAAAACTTTGCCGTTGCCGGAGTGGGCGATGCCCATGCCCGCCGAGCGGTAGCCCGGATCGAGGAGGTTCTCGTTGTGACCGGGCGAGTTCTTCCACAGATCGACAAGGCAGATCGCCCCACAATGGGTGCCCGCGGCGACGATGTTCTCTCCGTGGCCCCGGTTGATCAATGCCGTGTTATGAATCACTTCATCCCGGGCGGCGAGGCGGTCCGCCCACGCCTGGGCCTCGCGGTCGAGAGCCGCGTTGGGCGCCAGGGCTCCGCGGCCGTGGGCGACGCGGTAGGCGTCGATCTCGCGGATGATCCCCTCACGAAGCCCCCCGTTGACCCCGAAGGCGGCGACGTCTCCGTAAGCCATCTCGCTGGAACCGACCGCCGCCCACGCCTCCGGCGGCAGAGCGGCGCGCACCTGCGAGACGACCCCCTCCACCTGCGGCACGAGGTGTGCCGGGATCAGGTGCTGAGGAACGAAGGACGGCAGGGTCTGGGCGGAAGCCGTGGCCGCACCGCCGCCCACGAGGGTGGCGGCGGTGACGGCGATCGTCGCGAGTGACGCGGTGAGCCTGGTGCGCATGATGGTGATAATGCCGTTTCGGCGCGTCTAACGCGAACCGTTTGGTCGATCAGATAACGAGCCGGACTCGGCACCGCATTACCGCTGTGACCAGCTACTATTAGAGTTACGTTTGCGACAGATGTGGTTGCGCGTAGCGGACGGGCGGCCAACTCGAGCGCAATGCGGAGCGGGCCCCGGAGCGGCTAGTCGAGCCTCTCGCGGACCAGCTTGAGGAACTCGGCCCCGTAGTCGAGATGCTTCTGCAGATCGCGGTAGCGCGCCTCCGCTTCGCGGTGGATCTCCTCGACGGTCGCCCTCGCCGCGCGCCACTCCTCCGACCCCGCCGCCCCCTCGGCGGGGCGCCGGCCGGCGGCGAGCACGTCCGTGGCCTGCAGGAACTGCTTCATGCGCTCTAGCGAGAAGCCCAGTGGCTTCATCCGCCGCACAAGCAGGAGCCGTTCAACGTCGTCATCGGTGTAGAGGCGGAACCCGCCCGCCGTATGGCCCGAAGGGGTCACCACGCCGAGCTCGTCGTAGTGGCGGAGGGTCCGGATCGACAGGCCGGTGGCCTCGGCGACCTCGCCGACCTTCCGTACCGCACCCTCCGACATGCTCCTCCTTGTGGGCTTGCTCACAGCGGTCGCCGGATATTCGCCCCGCCCTCAAACCTACCGTTACGGTACGTTCAGAAACCTCCCGTTACGGGAGAGTGTGTCATGCCCCTGCTCGGTGAGGACAATCCCCATGTCGGCTCCCGCCACCACGCCCGGGGCGCCCTCCCCGGCGCCCGCCGGTGACGATGACGGTCTGGCGCCGGTCGGCGTCCTGGCCTCGTTCCGGTACGCCTTCTCGTCCGTGCGGCGGCTACGGACCGAAATCCTGGCCGGCCTGGTCGTCGCTCTCGCACTGATCCCCGAGGCGATCTCGTTCTCGATCCTCGCCGGCGTCGATCCGCGCGTCGGACTGTTCGCCTCGTTCACCATGGCCGTGACGATCGCCTTCACCGGCGGGCGCCCCGCGATGATCTCGGCGGCGACCGGCGCGATAGCCCTCGTCGTGGCCCCGGTCGCCCGCGACCACGGGATGGACTACCTCGTGGCCACCGTGCTGCTCGCCGGCGTCTTCCAGGTGGTGCTGAGCCTGATCGGGGTGGGCAAGCTCATGCGCTTCATCCCCAGGAGCGTGATGATCGGCTTCGTCAACGCGCTCGCGATCCTCATCTTCGCCGCCCAGATCCCCCATCTGCTGGGCGTTCCGTGGCTCGTCTACCCGATGGTCGCGGCCGGCATCGCGATCATGGTGTTCTTCCCGCGGTTGACCACCGCGGTGCCCGCCCCGCTGATCGCCATTATCGCGATCACCGCCGTCGTCCTGCTCTTCGGATGGTCGATGCCGAACGTCGGGGACCAGGGCAAGCTGCCCTCGTCCCTGCCGGCGCTGTTCTTCCCCGACATCCCGTGGACGCTCGAGACGCTGCAGATCATCGCCCCGTACGCCCTGGCCACCGCCCTCGTCGGCCTCATGGAATCCCTGATGACGGCCAAGCTGGTCGACGACATCACCGAGGTGCGCACCGACAAGACCCGTGAGGGCTGGGGCCAGGGCGTCGCGAATCTCGTCACCGGGTTCTTCGGCGGCATGGGCGGCTGCGCGATGATCGGCCAGACGATGATCAACGTCAAGCAGTCCGGCGCCCGCACCCGGCTCTCGACACTCCTGGCAGGCGTCTTCCTGCTCATCCTCGTGGTGGCGCTGGGCGACATCGTCGGGCTGATCCCCATGGCCGCCCTCGTCGCCGTGATGATCATGGTGTCGGTGGCCACCCTGGACTGGCATTCGATCCACCCGCGCTCGCTGCGCCTGATGCCGCTGAGCGAGACGGTCGTCATGGTCGTCACCGTGGTCGCCACGGTGATCACCGAGAACCTCGCCATCGGCGTGGTTCTCGGTGTCCTCACCGCGATGGTGATGTTCGCCCGGCGCGTGGCCCACATGACGAGCCTCGAGAAGGTCTCCGAGCGCGACGTCGACGACGACGGCACCATCGACGTCCGCACCTACCGGGTGCGCGGCGAGCTGTTCTGGGCGTCCAGCAACGATCTGGTGTACCAGTTCGACTACTCGGGCGACCCCGAGCACGTGGTGATCGACCTGACGGAGGCCGACATCTGGGACGCCTCCACTGTCGCCACCCTGGACGCGATCACCCACAAGTACGCGGCCAAGGGCAAAACCGTGGAGATCATCGGGCTTGACGGCGCCAGTCAGGAGCGACTGGAGAAACTGTCCGGCAATCTCGGCGAAGGGCACTGAGCGAAAGCACCGGTCCGCCCGAGCGCCCGCGGGCCCTCAGCCGATCGGCGCCGGCGCCTGGAACTCCGCCTCGAACTTCTCGTATGAGAACGTGCCGAGCGCGCGGGCCCGGTCCAGCCCCAGCTCGCGGACGGCCTCGGCGAACCGGGCCACGTCGCCGCCGGCGTCGTCGGCTCCGGGCGCGATCGTCACGCGCGCCCCGCTGAGCGGACGCATCCGCCCGCCGGTCGCGG
>NZ_JAALDU010000350.1 GCF_014145015.1 Dietzia sp. E1
CGGGGCGCGCCCCCGCCACACGCTGCCCCGTCGCAGGTCGACGTACCGTGGGGGTATGTGCATGCTCGTGGTCGCCCGCCGGGTCCACCCCCGCTATCCGCTCATCGTGGTGGCCAACCGGGACGAGGTCCTCGCCCGGCCCACCGAGCCGCTCCACGAGTGGACCCTGGAGCACGACGGTGTCGCGGACATCGTCGCCGGCCGGGACATCACCGCCGGTGGAACCTGGTTGGCGCTGGCGCCGGGCGGGCGGTTCGCCGCGGTCACCAATGTCCGCGAGCCCGGGCCGGCGATCCCCGCGCCGGCGTCGCGTGGCGAGCTGCCGGTCGATGCGCTCACCGGGCCGGTGCCGGTCACGGAGTTCGCCCACCACGTCGTCGACGGCCTCGACGCCTACGGGGGCGTCAACCTCATCGCCGGTGACCTCGACGACATGTGGTGGGCCTCCAACCGGTCGACCCGCGGCCCGTTACCCCTGGACGACGGCGTCCACGGACTGTCCAACGCGGCCCTCAACACGCCGTGGCCCAAGGTCGTCGGCGCGGTCCGTGACGTGCGGACGCTGCTGGGCACCGACCTCATGGAGGGCCCGGACTGGTCGCGGGCGCTGCTCGACCTGCTGGCCGACCGCCGCCCGGCCGCACCGTGGACGATGCCCCGCACCGGCGTGCCCCTGTCCCACGAGTGGCGGTTGTCGTCGAGGTTCGTCCGCATCGGCGGGATCTACGGCACCCGGTCGACGACCGCGGTTCGCGTGGACCAGCACGGCGTCGCCGACGTCGTCGAACGGACGTGGGACACCCGCGGACGCGTCACGGGGACGGTCACGCGGCGCGTGTGAGCCGGTGACCGCCCCCGTGAGCGGTGGTGCGTGCGCTGTCGACGTCCCCGGGACGCGGCGCGGGTAGTGCTCGGTCCTACTCGACGGTCCAGGTGCTGGCGCCGTCGAGGAGGGCCTGCAGGTCGCTGGTGGCGGTCTCCTTGGCGGTGGCGACCTGGCCGCGGGCGAGGTCGTCGTAGGTGTCGCGGGCGACCTGGCGGATGATGCCGGTGACCGTGTATTCCAGGTCCTGGCTGGACAGGTTGGCCAGGGCGTGGGCGTAGGTCGGGTCGTCGGTGTGGGCGTCGTGGACGACGATGTCGGCCTCGTCGACGTCCGCGGTGGCGGCCACGGCCAGGGAGAAGCCGCGGCGGACCACGCAGTGCTGGCCCTCGTCGCCGAAGATGATCTTCTCGCCGTGACGCACCGGGATGAGGTGGTCGGCGGCGTCTTCCTTGCGGAGCAGGTCGAAGGAGCCGTCGTTGAAGATCGGGCAGTCCTGCATGATCTCCACGAAGCTGGTGCCGCGGTGGCGGGCGGCGGCCTCGAGGACCTCGGTCAGGCCCTTGCGGTCCGAGTCCAGGGCGCGGGCGACGAAAGTGCCCTGGGCGCCCAGTGCCAGTGACAGGGTGTTGAACGGGTGGTCCAACGAGCCCATGGGGCTGGACTTGGTGACCTTGCCGGTCTCGGAGGTGGGGGAGTACTGGCCCTTGGTCAGGCCGTAGATCCGGTTGTTGAACATGAGGATGTTCATGTTCACGTTGCGGCGCAGGGTGTGGATGAGGTGGTTGCCGCCGATGGACATGGCGTCGCCGTCGCCGGTGACGACCCACACCGACTGGTCGGGGCGGGTGGTGGCCAGGCCGGTGGCGATGGCCGGAGCGCGGCCGTGGATCGAGTGCATGCCGTACGTCTCGAGGTAGTACGGGAAGCGGCTCGAGCAGCCGATGCCGGAGATGAAGGTGATGTTCTCGCGCTTGAGGCCGAGCTTGGGCAGCAGCGCGCGGATGGTGGCCAGGATGACGTAGTCGCCACAGCCCGGGCACCAGCGCACCTCCTGGTCGGAGGTGTAGTCCTTGGGCTTCTGGGGGGCGTCGGTCTTGGGCACCGAGGACAGGGCGTCGAGTGGCAGCGTGGTGCCGACGAGTCCGGGTTCGGTTGTTGTCATGGGGGTCCTCTCCTCGCTCGTCTGTGTCAGCGGGTTCGGTTGGCGGTGGTGGTGCCGGTGGCGGTGTGGCCGATCTGCCGGGCGCGGGCCGCGGGCTCACCGGTCGTGGTGACGACCCCGTCGAGCGCGACCCGGTACTTGTCGTGCTCCGCGTGGGTGAGGCGGCCGGCGAACTCGGCTTCGATGGCGTTCTGCAGCTCCTCGGCGGAGAACGCCATGCCGTGCACCTTGGTGATGGGCTGGATGTTGGCGGGGAAGCGGGCCTTGAGCAGCATCGACAGCTGACCGAGGTTCATCTCCGGCACCAGCACGCGGCGGTAGCGCCCGAGCACCTCGCCGATGTTGTGGGGCAGCGGGTTGAGGTGACGCACGTGCGCGCGGGCCACGCGGTGGCCGTTGGCGCGGGCACGGCGCACGGCCTCGCCGATGGGGCCGTAGGACGAGCCCCAGCCCACGACGAGGACGTCGGCCTCGCCCGACGGGTCGTCGACCTCGAGGTCCGGCACGTCGATGCGCGCGATGCGCAGGGCGCGCGTGCGGGTCATGAGGTCGTGGTTGTCCGGCGTGTAGGAGATGTTGCCGGTGCCGTTGGCCTTCTCGAGGCCACCGATGCGGTGCTCCAGTCCCGCGGTTCCGGGCACGGCCCAGTCGCGGGCGAGGGTCTCCGGGTCGCGCGCGTAGGGCAGGTAGTCGGGGACCGTCTCGCCCTCCTCGCCCGCCTCAGGAGCCGTGGCCAGGTTCCGCTCGATCTTCGGCAGCGCCTCGACCTCGGGCAGCAGCCACGGCTCGGAGCCGTTGGCGATCGCGCCGTCCGAGAGCAGGATGACCGGCGTGCGGTAGGTGACCGCGATGCGGGCGGCCTCGCGGGCGGCGTCGAAGCAGTCCGCGGGGGACTGGGGGGCCACCACGGCCACGGGCGACTCACCGTTGCGGCCGAACAGCGCCTGCAGCAGGTCGGACTGCTCGGTCTTGGTGGGCAGGCCGGTCGAGGGGCCGCCGCGCTGGACGTCGATGATGACCAGCGGCAGCTCGGTCATGACGGCCAGGCCGATCGCCTCGGACTTCAGGGCCAGGCCCGGCCCGGAGGTCGAGGTCACGCCCAGCGCGCCACCGTAGGAGGCGCCCAGCGCGGAGGCGATACCGGCGATCTCGTCCTCGGCCTGGAAGGTGGTGACGTCGAACTGCTTGAGCTTGCTGAGCTCGTGCAGGATGTCCGAGGCGGGGGTGATGGGGTAGGTGCCCAGGAAGACCGGCATGTCGGCCGACGTGCCGGCGGTGACCAGGCCGTAGGCCAGGGCGGTGTTGCCGGTGACCTGGCGGTAGCGGCCCGCGGGCAGCTTGGCGGGGGCGATCTCGTACTCCGACGCGAACGCCTCGGTGGTCTCGCCGTAGTTCCAGCCCGCCCGCAGCGCGAGGGTGTTGGCCTCGAGGATGGTCGGCTTCTTGCCGAACTTGTCGGCCAGGAACTTCTCGATCGATTCGACCGTGCGTCCGTACATCCACATCAGCAGACCCAGCGCGAACATGTTCTTGCAGCGCTCGGCGTCCTTCTTGCCGATGTCGACCGACTCCACGGCACCGATGGTCAGCGTGCTCATCGCGACCTCGTGCACCTGGAACGCCTCGAACGCCGGCGAGCCCAGCGGGTTGGACTCGTAGCCCACCTTCGTCAGGTTCCGCTTGGTGAACTCGTCGGAGTTGACGATGAGGATCCCGCCCGAGGGCAGGTCGCCGATGTTGGCCTTCAGTGCGGCCGGGTTCATCGCCACCAGGACGTCGGGACGGTCACCGGCGGTGAGGATGTCGTAGTCCGCGATCTGGATCTGGAAGCTCGAGACGCCGTGGATGGTGCCCTGGGGAGCCCGGATCTCGGCCGGGTAGTTGGGCTGGGTCGCGAGGTCGTTGCCGAAGGCGGCCGCCTCGGACGTGAACTGGTCACCGGCGAGCTGCATGCCGTCACCCGAGTCACCCGCGATGCGGATGACCACCTTGTCCAGCTTGGTCTTGGACGCATTGCCCACCGCTGCTGACCTCCAGAAAGTCGTGATGATCGGGACTCGTCGTGGCTCCCGTACGGCCATCGACGGTACGCCTTTTACGGCGCAGCCCGCGGCCACGGCCGGAATGCCGGAACTGTAACAGGTTGCAATCCGCGGTCGTGGGTGCTCCTCCCAATCATAGACCGATCTGTCTATCTCTGCCACTCCGGGCGGCGTGCGCTGGGGGAACGACGACGAGGGGGCGCTCGCGTCGGGGGTGCATATAGAGGAATAGGCCGGACCGTCCCGGAGGGTCGTGGCGTCCCGGCGGCCGTGGTCACGGGGCCCGCCCAGGGGTGGATCGCGTTTCTTCCCGTGACGGACCGGCCTGGTATGAACTGTATGGAAAGGCCCCGGCACGCGTACCGTAGCCGGGACCGGAGTCGACGGCGGGCGTCGTCGACGGATCAGCGCAGGTTGGGAGCACTCCAGTGGCGAGCAAGAAGACAGCATCAGGCGGCAAGCGGAGCCTGGTGATCGTCGAGTCCGCCACCAAGGCGCGCAAGATCCAGCCCTATCTGGGGTCCGACTACGTGGTCGAGGCCTCCGTCGGCCACATCCGCGACCTGCCCAAGGGTGCCGCGGACATCCCGACCAAGTACAAGAAGGAACCGTGGGCGCGGCTGGGTGTGAACCCGGAGGACGACTTCGAGCCCATCTACGTGGTCAGCGCCGACAAGAAGAAGAAGGTCTCCGAGCTCAAGAAGGAGCTCGCGGGGGTGGATCAGCTCCTGCTGGCGACGGACCCCGACCGCGAGGGTGAGGCGATCGCCTGGCACCTCCTCGAGGTGCTCAAGCCCAAGGTCCCCGTCAAGCGCATGGTGTTCCACGAGATCACCAAGCCCGCCATCCTCGCCGCCGCCGAGAACACCCGCGAGCTGGACACCGACCTCGTCGACGCCCAGGAGACCCGCCGCATCCTCGACCGTCTCTACGGCTACGAGGTCTCGCCCGTGCTGTGGAAGAAGGTCATGCCGCGGCTGTCCGCCGGGCGTGTGCAGTCGGTGGCCACCCGCGTCATCGTCGAGCGCGAGCGCGAGCGCATGGCGTTCGTCGCCGCCGACTACTGGGACATCACCGCCACTCTCGCCACGCAGCGCTCGGCCGGGGGTGACGCCGGTGAGCCACGCAGCTTCACGGCCAGACTCTCCGCCGTCGACGGCGCCCGGGTGGCCCAGGGACGCGACTTCGGCCAGGACGGAAGGCTGAAGACCACCGGCGCAGCCAAGGACTCCGTCGTGCTCGACGAGCGCGCGGCCCGGGCGTTGGCCGGCGCTCTCGACGGCGCCGACTTCGTCGTCGACACCGTCGAGTCCAAGCCCTACACACGGCGCCCCTACGCGCCGTTCATGACCTCGACCCTCCAACAGGAGGCCGGCCGCAAGCTCCGGTACACGTCCGAGCGCACCATGCGCATCGCGCAGCGGCTGTACGAGAACGGCTACATCACCTACATGCGAACCGACTCCACGACCCTGTCCGAGGGCGGCATCGCCGCCGCCCGGGCGCAGGCGACGGAGCTCTACGGCAGCGAGTACGTCTCGCCCACGCCGCGGCAGTACACGCGCAAGGTCAAGAACTCGCAGGAGGCGCACGAGGCCATCCGCCCCGCCGGCGAGTCGTTCGCCACCCCCGGCCAGCTCCACGGTGTGCTCGACGCCGAGGAGTACCGCCTCTACGAGCTCATCTGGCAGCGCACCGTCGCCTCCCAGATGGCCGACGCCCGCGGCACGTCGGTGAGCATCCGCATCAGCGGGCAGGCCGGCGACAACGCCTCCGGCTACAGCCGCGCCACGTTCTCCGCGTCCGGCCGCACGATCACGTTCCCGGGCTTCCTCAAGGCCTACGTCGAGGCCGCCGACGAGCCCGCGGAGTCCTCCGACAAGCCCATGGCCGACGACGCCGAGCGTCGCCTGCCGCAGCTGACGGAGGGGCAGTCCCTCACCGGCTCGGACCTCGTGCCCGAGGGGCACACCACCAGTCCGCCGGCCCGCTACACCGAGGCCAGCCTCGTCAAGGCGATGGAGGAGATGGGCATCGGCCGCCCGTCCACCTACGCCAGCATCATCCGCACCATCCAGGACCGTGGCTACGTCTACTCGCGCGGCAACGCGCTCGTGCCCAGCTGGGTGGCGTTCGCGGTGGTCGGGCTGCTCGAGCAGAACTTCGGGCGGCTCGTCGACTACGACTTCACCTCCCTCATGGAGGACGAGCTCGACGCGATCGCCGAGGGCCGCGTGAACCGCGGAGACTGGCTGCGCCGGTTCTACTTCGGCGCCGGCGGCCCGGGGGGCGACGGCGAGGGCGACGCGGACTCGAACTACGCGGTGGGGCTGAAGAACCTCGTCGACGTCAACCTCGAGGCCATCGACGCCCGCAGCATCAACTCGATCCGCGTGTTCGACGACGCCGAGGGGCGCCCCGTCCACGTGCGCGTCGGTCGCTACGGCCCGTACCTCGAGCGGATGGTGAAGGGCGAGTCCGGCGAGGAGGAGTCGCAGCGCGCCAACCTGCCCGAGGGCATGAGCCCCGACGAGCTCACCCTCGAGGTGGCCGAGAAGCTCTTCGCCACCCCGCAGGACGGGCGCCCGCTGGGCGTGGACCCCGAGACCGGGCACGAGATCGTCGTCAAGGACGGGCGCTACGGGCCCTACGTCACCGAGAAACTGCCCGAGCCCAGCGACGCCGAGAAGGCCGCGTGGGCCAAGAAGGTGCTCGCCGACGCCGAGGCGGAGAAGAAGCGGATCGACGCCGAGCGCGACGCCGCGATCGCCGCGGCGAAGGACGACGAGGCCAAGGCCGAGGCCAAGAAGGCCGCCACCAAGGCCAAGGCCGCGGTCACGCGCAAGGCCAAGAAGGACTCCGAGAACCCCACGGGGCCCAAGCCGCGGACCGGGTCGCTCATGCAGTCCATGGACCCGGCGACGGTCACGCTGGAGGACGCGCTCAAGCTCCTGTCCCTGCCGCGCGTCGTCGGCGTCGACCCCGCCAGCGGGGAGGAGATCACCGCGCAGCTCGGCCGGTACGGGCCGTACCTGAAGAAGGGCACCGACTCGCGCACCCTCGAGTCCGAGGACGCGGTGTTCACGGTGACGCTCGAGCAGGCGCTGAAGATCTACTCCGAGCCCAAGCGCCGGGGCCGCCAGGCCGCCGCGCCCAAGGCGCTGCGCGAGATGGGGATCGACGAGGTCTCCGGCAAGCAGATGCTGGTCAAGGACGGCCGGTTCGGCCCGTACGTGACCGACGGCGAGTCCAACGCCTCCCTGCGCAAGGGCGACACCGTCGAGAGTCTCACCGACGCGCGGGCCTCCGAGCTGCTCTCGGAGCGCCGGGCCAAGTCGCCGCCGGCCAAGAAGGCCCCCGCCAAGAAGTCGGGCGCCCGCAAGGCCCCGGCGAAGAAGGCGGCCACCTCCCGCCGCTGACCGTCGCGGTCGGCGGGTCAGAGCGTCGCTCTGGCCGTACGGGGCCAGTCAGAGCGTCGCGTCGTCGGCGACCGCGTCGGCCGCCGGGGCGGCGGCGGGGC
>NZ_JAALDU010000351.1 GCF_014145015.1 Dietzia sp. E1
CGGCCGAGGGCGCGACCGGCCCGGTCCCGGCGATCGACATCACCGCCGAGGGCGTGCGGTCCGAGGGCGAGACCTCCCGCATCGACTCGCTCACCGGCACCGCGTTCGTGTCCGACGAGACCATGACCGCGGCCGCGCAGTCGCAGGGCGCCGGCGGCATGGGCGACAGCCTGCTGGGCGGGCTGATCCAGGTGCAGGACATCGTCTCCGATCCCGCAGCGGGCACCCTGCGCGTGTCGATCAGCGGCCTCGCCGAGGCCGTGGTGACGCCGCGGCTCATCGACGGGAACCTCGAGATGGATCCCCAGCAGGCGTCGGTCCTCGGGTTCCAGCTGCCCTCGGAGATCCTGGGCGGGACCGTCTCGATGATGGACTCCGCGCTGGCCGACCTGCCCGAGGGGATCGAACTCACCGGCGTCCGCGTGGTCGACGGCGGGATGACCGTGGACCTGGCCGGCCGCGACGTGGTGCTGGAGTCGACCCGCTAGGAGTCGACCCGCCGGGACTCGTCCGCCGATCCGCGACGGCCGCCTGTCGTCGCGCCCGGCACACTGGGCCCATGCGCCTGCTCATCATCTCCGACACCCACGTCCCGACCCGTGCCCGCGACCTGCCGGCCAGGGTCTGGGACGAGGTCGACGCGGCCGACGTGGTGATCCACGCCGGGGACTGGATGGACGTCGCCCTCCTCGACGCACTGGAGGAACGCTCCGCACGGCTCATCGCCTGCTGGGGCAACAACGACGGCCCGGAGCTGCGCGAGCGTCTGCCCGAAGTGGCCCGCGCGACGCTCGACGGCGTGCGACTTGCCGTCACCCACGAGGCCGGCGCGTCCGCGGGACGGGAGAGGCGCATGGCCAGGGCCTTCCCCGACACCGACGTCCTGGTCTTCGGGCACTCGCACATCCCGTGGGACACCACCGCGCCGCGAGTGTCCGGGGAGGGCGCGTCCGGGGAGGGCGCGTCCGGCGAGGGTGGTCTACGCCTGCTCAACCCCGGTTCCCCGACCGACCGCCGACGCCAGCCGCACCACACGTACATGACCGCGGCCATCACCGCGGGCGCGCTGCGCGACGTGGAACTGCACCGGCTGCCGCCCCCTCGCTGAACCGCTCCCGCGTGGCGGGCGGCGGGCGGGACGAGCCGGGCGGCGGGCCCCGGGAGTCTGCCACCCTGGAGCCATGACCAACGAAGCCACCATGCGTGCCGTGCAGCAGCAGACCCTCGGTGAGCCGGACGTCCTCGCCGTCGTCGACCTCCCCCGCCTCACGCCGCGGACCAACGAGGTCCTCATCCGCGTCGAGGCCGCCAGCGTCAACCCCACCGACTGGAAGCACCGCGCCAACGGCGGGTTCCTCGGCGAGCCGCCGTTCGTGCTGGGCTGGGACCTGT
>NZ_JAALDU010000352.1 GCF_014145015.1 Dietzia sp. E1
GGCATCCGTGCGGTGGGCCACGGCCACGCCCTGCTCGCGCCCGAGGTCACGCGCCGGGTCATCGAGCGACTGGCGGCCCCGCCCCCGACCGACGACGCCCCGGATGCCGGGCGGCCGGGGCCGCGCGCATCCGAGCTCGCCGGACTCACCGCCCGCGAGACCGAGGTGCTGCGCCTGGTCGCGCGGGGGCTGTCCAACGCCGAGATCGCCGACGAACTGGTCGTGGGCGAGGCGACGGTCAAGACCCACGTGTCCTCCTGCCTGGCCAAGCTCCACCTGCGCGACCGCGTCCAGGCGGTGGTCCTGGCCTACGAGGTCGGCCTCGTCCACCCCGGCGACTGATCCCTCCGCCTTGAGGAGGAGATCCCGCGGCCGTCGTCCGCGCCGAATCATTCCGTGGGCTGATCCGCCGACGTGCGACCCGGGCCTAGCGTGAGCAGTACACCGGCGCCAGGGAGGGCACGATGCTCGGAGTCAACGGACTGACCAGACGATTCGGCGACAACCTCGCCGTCGACGGCGTGACCTTCGAGGTCCCCGCCGGGGCGATGACCGGCTTCGTCGGCGGCAACGGCGCCGGCAAGACCACCACGATGCGCATGATCATGGGCGTCCTCCAGCCCACCGCCGGAACGGTGACGTGGGCGGGTCGCGAGGTCACGGTCGCGGACCGGCGCACGTTCGGCTACATGCCGGAGGAGCGGGGGTTGTACCCGAAGCAGCCGATCCTCGACCAGCTCGTCTACCTCGGCCGGCTACAGGGCCGCAGCGCGGCGGGCGCCAGGCAGACCGCGCTCGAACTCCTCGACAGGTTCGGCCTGGGAGAGCGCACGAGCGACAAGCTCGAGTCGCTCTCACTCGGCAATCAGCAGCGCGTCCAGATCGCGGCCGCCGTCATCGGGGAGCCCGGGTTCCTCGTCCTCGACGAGCCGTTCTCCGGACTGGACCCGGCGGCGGTGGACTCCATGGTCGACCTCCTCCGCGAGCACACCACCCGGGGCGTGCCCGTCCTGTTCTCCTCCCACCAGCTCGATCTCGTCGAGCGGCTCTGCGACCAGCTCGTCGTCCTGGCCCGCGGGCGGGTCGTGTCGACCGGGACCGTGTCCGAACTCCGCAGCCGGGGCCGGGTGCTGCACCGCCTCGTCGTGGACGGGGACGCCGGCTGGGTCCGTGCACTGCCCGGCGTCCACGTCGTGGACGTCGACGGCCCGGCCGCACTGCTCGAACTCGAGGGCCCGGGGAGCACGGACCTCGTCCTGCGTGAGGCGATGGCCCGCGGCAGCGTCAGCGAGCTCGCCCGGGTCGTCCCTAGCCTGTCCGACATCTACCGCGAGGTGACCTCATGACCACGACCCCTGTCACCCGACGCCCGTCGTCGGCCGACCACGACGACGCCGCCACCGCGCCCCGCTCCACGGACGCCGCATGGCGGATCGTCGCCGGGCGCGAGATCATGGTCAAACTCCGCGACCGGAACTTCATCATCTCCACCCTCACGACCATCGCGATCTTCGTCGTCGCGTTCGGCGTGTCGTTCCTGCTGGGCGGGGACGACGGGGAGAAGCGGATCGCCGTCGTGTCGGGCGACGCGGTGACGATCGTCGAGCAGACGAACGCGCGGGCCGACGCCGCCGACGGCGAGGACACCGACTCGTCGGCGACCGCGGGCGCACCCACCGTGCGACTCGGGGTCGAGCAGGTGGCGGATCCGGCGGCGGCCGAGCAGGCGGTACGCGACGGCGACGTCGACGCCGCCCTGCTCGGC
>NZ_JAALDU010000353.1 GCF_014145015.1 Dietzia sp. E1
CGCGCAGGCCGGCGGCGATGTCGGCCGCGCACTGACTCGCGCCCGCGCCCGGCGGCCCCACGACGAGCACGCCGCGTCGGGTGTCCACGCTCAGGGCGACCGCGCGCGCGACGATGTCGGACCGCAACACCGCACGGCTCTTCCTCCACGCGGTCACGCGATCTCACTCCACTCCGGCCGGCTCGCACCAGCAGCTCACGGTCACGGAAAAAACTCAGGTGTGTCGCACTCTATCGCCCGCCAGGCGACGCCCATGAACATTGAGCGAAACCTGATCAACGCCGCTCCGCCGGGGTGCGGCCGTCGACCCGGGAGTGGTCATCATGCAACGTCCCACATCCGTCTCCGTCGCCTCGTGGATCTGGCTCGGCTGCGCCCTGCTCGGCACGGTCGCCGTGTCCAACATCCTGCTCGCGAGCGAGTTCATCGCCGTCTTCGTGGGGGCCGGTGGTACCGGGGAGGAACTGTCGGCCAGCCAGGTGATCGGCGTGGCGGGCGTGATCGGCGCGGTCATCGCGATGGCCGCGGTGGCCATCCAGGTGGTCGCCGCGGTCGAGCTGCGCGACGGTGCGCGCTGGGCGCGCGTGCTGCTCACGATCTCCGCGTCCATGGCGCTGGTCGGCGCCCTGGTCGACCTCACCGACTGGTCGGCGTGGGTGCTGGTCGCCGCGAACGTCGCCGCCCTGGTCCTGGCGTACGGCGAGTCCGCGTCCGCGTACCTTGACGCGCAGCGGCGTGGCGCGGCGTCGGTGCCGGTGGCCGGGGCGGGGTCGACGACGACGACGCGACGGCAGCACGCGTGAGTCAGTCCTCCGGTTGGGCGCGCTTTGCCGGGCGTGAGCTGCCCACCTGGTACGACGACGTCAAACTGGGCGTGTTCGTCCACTGGGGGCCGTACTCGGTCCCCCGGTGGGCGCCGCGCGTTCCGGACATCCAGCGGCTGATCCGCGACGGCGGCCCCCGCTGGATGCTGCGGGAGAACCCGTACGCGGAGTGGTATCTCAACTCCATGCGGGTCCCGGGCAGCCCGACCGCTGAGCACCACGCCCGCACCTATGGCGCCGACTATGGGTACGAGCGCTTTGCCGAGGAGTTCGGACGCGAGTCGGCCGATGCGGACGTCGACGAGATCGCCGAGCTCGCCGCCGCCGCGGGCGCCGGGTACGTGGTGCTCACGAGCAAGCACCACGACGGCTACACGCTGTGGCCCTCCGCGCATCCCCACCCGCGGTTGGGCCGTTACGGAAGCGAGCGGGACCTGGTGGGCGCGCTCGACGAGGCGGTCAAGGCCCGCGGCATGCGCACCGGGCTGTACTACTCCGGCGGATACGACTGGCCCTACAACAACGCGACTCTCGCCGGCCCGGCGGACCTGCTGCTGGCCATGCCCGACGACCCGACGTATGTGCGGTACGTCGAGGGACACGTCCGCGAGCTCATCGAGCGCTACCGGCCGGCGGTGCTGTGGAACGACATCGGATGGCCGGCGTCGTCGGACCTGCCGGCGGTCTTCGCGGAGTACTACGCGGCCGTGCCCGACGGGGTGGTCAACGATCGCTGGGCCCAAACGGACGTCAAGCGCGGCGGGGCGGCCGAGGCGCTGGTGCGCGGCCTGGGGTGCCTGGCGCAGCTGGCGTGGAAGCTGCTGCCGGAGGACAGTCGCGAGCTGTCCTTCCCGGCCTCGCCTCACCACGACGTCACCACGCCCGAGTACGCGCGACTCGAGACCATCGCCGAGACCAAGTGGGAGACGGTCCGCGGCGTCGGGCACTCCTTTGCCGCCAACCGCAACGAGGACCCCGCCGACATCGTCAGCGCCCGTGAACTGGTCCACATGCTGGTGGATGTGGTGAGCAAGAACGGCAACCTGCTCATCGGCGTGGGGCCCCTGCCGGACGGGTCGGTGCCGTACGAGCAGCAGGAGCCACTACGGGCGTTGGGGCGCTGGCTCCACGAGAACGGCAGCGCGATCCGCGGCAGCCGTCCGTGGGTCCTCCCGGCGGGCGTCGCGGGCGACGGTACCGAGGTGCGGTTCACCCGCACCGGCGACGACGTCAACGCGATCACTCTCGGCACGCCCACCTCGACCGAGCTGGTGCTGCCCGGACTGTGTGCCGGCCCGGGCGCGCGGGCGCAGCTCGTCTCGACGGGGCAGACGCTGGAGGTCGCCGACCGGGGCGGGGCTGCGCGCGTCCGACTCCCCGCCCGGCTGCCCGTCTCCCCCGCGCACGTGGTGCGGCTCAGCGGGGAGGTGCGTCCG
>NZ_JAALDU010000354.1 GCF_014145015.1 Dietzia sp. E1
CGGGACGCCACCGCCCGCGCCTCCGACGTCTCCGGGATCTGCGACCCCGTGCTCGACCGGGCGTTGGGCGTGTCCGGCGGGGACGCGTCGGCGCCGACGGCCACACCCGATCTGGTCGCCGCGGGAGAACGCGTCGCCGACCTGGCGCTGCGGGTGCCGCTCGTGCGCCCCACCCTGCTGCTGGCCACCGACGGGGTCGACGTGAGCGGACCCGGTACCGACCCCGGCGCCGACCCGGACGGCGGGGCTCCGGCCACGGCTTCGGTCACCGACGTCTTCGACACCGCACCCACCTGGAGGAGGACCGGATGACCCCGACGCCCGCGACCCCGGCCGCGGACGGGCTGCGCGCCCTGTTCATGCACGCCCATCCCGACGACGAGGCGATCACCACCGGTGGCACGATCGCCGCGCTGGTCGCGGCCGGCGCCGAGGTCCGCGTGATCACCTGCACCCTCGGCGAGGAGGGGGAGGTCCTCGGAGATGCGTTGTCCGGGCTCGTCGCCGACCGCGCCGACCAGCTGGGCGGGTACCGGATCGGGGAACTCGGGATCGCGCTGCGCGCCCTCGGCGTGGACCGCACCCGGTTCCTCGGCGGGGCCGGCCGCTGGCGGGACTCGGGGATGGCGGGCACGCCGTCGGCCGACCACCCGCGTGCGTTCGTCCGGTCCGGAAGCGAGGCCGTCGACGAGCTGGTGGCGATCCTCGACGACTTCCGGCCCCACCTCGTGGTGACCTACGACCCCCGTGGCGGGTACGGACACCCGGACCACATCCGGGCCCACGAGGTGGTGCACGCCGCGGTCGAGGAGTCCGCCCACCGGCCCGACCGCGTGGCGTGGACCGTCACCGCGCGCTCCGAGCTCGACCGAACGCACCCCGAGCCGCCCGCCCACCTCCGTCACGCCGAACCGGACGAACTGCCGTCCGTGCCGGACTCGCGCCTCACCCACCGCGTCCCGCTGGACGACGCGGACTACGCCGCCAAGCTGGAGGCCCTCACCGGGCACGCCACCCAGCTCGAGCTCGTGCCCGGGCCCGAGGGGGAGCAGTGGTTCCTCGCCCTGACCAACGCCGTCCTGCAACCCGTCCCCCAGGTGGAGTGGTACATCGCCCACGACCGGACCGGCGACGACGGGCCCTACGTCAGATGCCAGCCCGGCTCGGCCCACCTGTTCGACGGCCTCCGCGGGGACGCGTCGTGACCGCTGCGGCCGGTGCGGCCGCCGTGCCCACGGCCACCGACCCGGCCCGCCCGGCCCGGCCCGCCTCGGCGGTGGAGTTCGGGATCGCCCTGGTGCTCCTGGCGATCGCCGCGGCGACCAGCTGCGTGCTGGCCTCGGCCTGGCTGACGATGTACCTGGGCCCCGTGCCGATGCCCGTCAGCGTGCTGGCGGCCGGCGCCTGGTCTCTGTTCCTCGTCCGCGTCGCCTCGACGTGGTCGGACCGGAGGATCGTCGCGGCGTTCCCCGCCCTGGCGTGGATCCTCACGCTCGTCGCGCTCGACCTGGGCCCGGGCGGCGACATGCCGGTGCCCGTCGGCCTGCGCGGACTGGCGCTGCTGGTCTTCGGCGGCCTCATCCCGCTGTGGGTGGCCACCCTGCGGGTCTCACCCGCGCCGGACCCCCAGCGACGGTGACACGCGGCCGCCCGGGTCGGCGTCGTGGTGCCAGACGTCGGTGATGCCCGGCGTCAGCGCCTCGGCCAGCGCCCACGCCTCGTCGGCGTCGATGTCCATCACGGAGTAGACGCCGTTGCCGGCCGGGGTCGCCGCCGCCACCGTCGCCACGCCCGCCGAACGCTGGAAGACCGACTGAGTGACGGTCCAGCCGATGATCCCGTCGGCCTCGAGGACCGTCCGCTTGGCGGTCCACGACCCGTGCGAGGTGACCAGCATCCCCGGCAGCAGCGCGTGCCCGAGCATGCGGATGCGGTCCGCCGCGAGCAGCAGGAAGAACACGAGCGCGGCCGGGATGCCCCACTCCACCCAGATGTCGGCGGACGGGCCGGAGTCGATCCGCACGAGCACGATCAACCCGGCGACGACCCAGAAGGGCAGCAGGCCGCGCGTGATGCGCCGCCGGGCCGCCTTCCACGGATGGCGACGCAGCGGGATGGTCACCGGCGTCGAGTCCCCGAGGATGCGGATCGCGACCCGGCGCACGTCCTTGATCGGCGCCTGCGGCAGCAGCGTGGACGCCGTGGCGCCCTTCTTGGTGCCCGTCATGATCGGCTCGAGGCGGCCGCCCCCGAGCATCCGCAGGTACACCGGCAGGCGCATCTCCACTCCGCGCAGGCGGGCCTTGTCCAGCGCCTGGTGCTTACGCCGCAGGACGCCGTTCTGCACGTAAAGCAGCTGGCCGTGATCGGTGAGTGCGTACTTGCCGTAGCGGATCGCGTACGTGATGATCGCGAGCACCCCGGCGACCGCCCAGATGGCGACGCCCTTGCCCACGAACGCCCACGGCTGCCCCAGCGAGTCCAGCCAGGCGATGGTGCCCTCGACCAGCGCGAGGTCCATGATCCGGTCGTGCATGTCGCCCATCTGCCACGTGATGAGCCACAGGGAGAACAGGACGCCGAACCCGATGAAGGAGAACGGCGCGAACCGGGCCCACGTGACCTTCCACTGCGCGATGTCCTCGCCGTACTTGGACCCCCACTGCACCTCGTCCTCCTCGGAGAGGGACGGGTCCAGCGCACGCCGGTGCTTGAGCAGCTCGTCGCGCAGCGGCTCCACGAGCGCCGTGTCGATCGCGTCCAGTCGGAACCGCTCGGCGTCGGACTTTCCCGAGTCCGCGCGGCCGGTGCCCACCTCCACGATCGAGACCCTCAGAACCCGGTGGAACAGGTCGGACTCGGTGTCCACGCTGCGGATCCGCTGCCGGGCCACCGTGACCACCTGGCGGCTGAAGAAGCCCTTGCGCAGGATGATGTGCGTGCGGCCGACCTGGTAGCTGGTCGAGAGCCACCGCAGCACGCCACCGAGGATCACCATCGAGACGATGACGATCTCGAACCAGTAGTTGCTCCGGTTGGAGCCCAGCCACAGGGAGATGAGGAACAGCGGCAGGAGCCTGGTGAGCATCCCGAGGGGATAGACGAGCAGCATGCGCCACGAGAGGCGCTCCCACGGCGCCTCGGGGTCGACCTTCTCCGCCACCGCGGGTTCGTCGGCCGCCAGGACCTCCTCCGCCGGTCCGGCCTCCGGTGCGGTGGCGGTGTCGACGGTGGAGCGGCCCTCGTCGTCGTCGCCGTCGGGTCGTCCCCCCGCGCCGGGCGCGGTCACCGAACCGCTCACGTCCCGTCCCCCGCGTCCAGGTTGGCGATCGCGATGAGGTGCTGCGCCAACGCCTCGGCGTCCGCGAGGTTCAGGCCGCGGATCTGCACCGTCCCCTGCGCGGAGGCGGTGGACGCGTTGACCGTCGCGAGGCCGAACCAGCGCTCGAACAGCGTCCGCGTGGTGTACACGCTCTGCAGTCGCGCCAACGGGGCGATGCGGAACTGGGTGGTCCACCACCCCTGGCGCGAGCACACCGCCGTGTCCGACACGTCCCACCGGGCGACCAGGTAGCGCCACCACGGCGCCACGACGATGCCCATGAACGCGAACGGCACCGTCACGCCCAGGGCGACCCAGTTCCAGAAGCCCATGACGTTCTCACCCCAGTAGAACCAGGCGACCTGCAGGCCCGCGAGGACGGCCCACGACCAGATCCCCTCGATCACGAACAGCAACGCGGTCCGCTTCTCGATACGGTGCCGCGGCGCGGTCACCAGCACCCGGTTGGAGGTGAGCAGGGCGTCGCCGGCGTCCG
>NZ_JAALDU010000355.1 GCF_014145015.1 Dietzia sp. E1
GACCCGCCGCTGCCGAGCGTCGCGAGGATCGACGCCGCGACGCCGGGCCCGATGCCGGGGACCGTGCACAGATCCTCGACGGAGGCCGCGCGCAGCGCGGAGACGGTGGGGAACTTCTCGACCAGCGCCGCGCGGCGGGCGGGGCCGAGCCCGGGCACGTCGTCGAGCACGGAGGCGGTCATCCGCTTGGAGCGCGCGCCCCGGTGCGCGCGGATGGCGAACCGGTGGGCCTCGTCGCGCAGGCGCTGGAGGAGGAACAGGCCCTCGCCGTGACGCGGGAAGATCACCGGGTACTCCTCGCCTGGCAGCCAGATCTCCTCGAGTCGCTTGGCGATGCCGATGACCGGGACGTCGGTCACGCCGAGCTCGGACAGCACCTCGGCGGCCGCCTCGACCTGCGGGCGCCCGCCGTCGACGACGAACAGCTGCGGCGGGTAGGCGAACCGGCGGGCGGGCGGGGCCGCCTCGGGGTCGCCCGGCTCGTCGTCGACCGGTCCGTCCGTCTCGTCCGGGGTGAGCGCCGGGTCCTCGTGATGACGACGGAAGCGTCGGCGGGTGACCTCGGCGATGCTGGCCACGTCGTCCGAGTGGCCGTCCCCCGCGGCGTCGCGGATGCGGTACAGGCGGTAGTCGCTCTTACGGGGGATGCCGTCCTCGAACACCACGAGGGACGCCATGACGTCCGTGCCCTGGGTGTGCGAGATGTCCACGCACTCGATGCGCAGCGGCGCGGAGTCCAGCTCGAGGGTCTCCTGGATCTCCTGCAGGGCGGCGGAGCGCGCGGTGAGGTCGCCGCTGCGGCGCAGCTTGTGCTGGGTCAGGGCCTCGACGGCGTTGCGGTGGACCGTCTCGGCCAGGGCCCGCTTGTCCCCGCGCTGCGGGACCCGCAGCGAGACCCGGGAGCCGCGCAGGCCCGAGAGCCAGTCGGCGAGCTCGTCGGAGTCCTCGGGCAGGGCCGGTACCAGCACCTCGCGGGGCACGGCGGAGGCGATGTCACCGGACTCGGCGGCCTCGGCCAGGTCCGCCTCCCCGCCGTAGAACTGCGCGAGGTAGTCCGAGACCACGCCGGGGATCGCCCGGGCCGCGTCGAACTCGCCGTCCTCGTCGATCCCGTGCGCGTGCTCGACCACCCAGCCGCGCTGACCGCGGATACGTCCGCCGCGGACGTGGAAGACCTGGACAGAGACCTGGAGCTCGTCGACCTCGACGCCCACGACGTCGGCGTCGGTCCCGTCGCCCAGCACGACGGCCTGCTTCTCCATGGCCCGGCGCATCGCGCCGAGGTCGTCGCGCAGCCTCGCGGCGCGCTCGAAGTCCAGATCGGCGGAGGCCTCCATCATCTGCTTCTCGATGCGCCGCATGATGGCGTCGGTCCGCCCGGCGAGGAAGTCGATGAGTTCATTGACGATCAGCCGGTGCTCGTCCGGGGTGACCCGGCCGATGCACGGGGCCGCGCACTTGTCGATGTAGCCGAGCAGGCAGGGCCGCCCGAGCTGGGCCTGACGCTTGTACACGCCGGCCGAACACGAGCGCACGGGGAACACCCGCTGCAGGGTGTCGAGGGTGTCGCGGATGGCCCACGCGTGGGAGTAGGGGCCGAAGTAGCGGGTGCCGGGCCGGCGGGGGCCGCGGTAGACGAACGCGCGCGGCACCTCCTCGCCGACGGTGACGGCGAGCATCGGGTAGGTCTTGTCGTCGCGGTAGCGGACGTTGAACCGCGGGTCGTACTTCTTGATCCACGTGTACTCGAGCTGCAGCGCCTCGACCTCGGTCGAGACGACGGTCCACTGCACGCCGGCGGCGGAGGTGACCATCTGCCGGGTGCGCGGGTGCAGCAGTGACAGATCGGCGAAGTACGAGCTCAGCCGACTGCGGAGGTTCTTGGCCTTGCCCACGTAGATGACGCGTCCGTGCTCGTCACGGAAGCGGTACACCCCCGGCTCGGTGGGTATCGAGCCGGGGGCCGGGCGGTAGGAACGCGGGTCGGCCACGGCGCGTCAGCGGTCGGCGACGGTCTCGGGGTCGGCGGCCGAGGGCTTGTGGGCGCGGATGACCTCGCGCAGTCGCGACATGGCCTCGACGCCGTCCCGGCCGTCGAAGGACTGGATCGCCCAGATCCCCGCGTGTTCATAGGCCGGCAGTTCCAGTCGGGGCCAGTAGCTCGAGCGGGGGAAGGTCACGCCCACGATGTCCTCCCAGCCCCACCCCCGGGTCCGGAGGGGGCCGCGCAGTTCGACGCCCTGCTCGCCGGCGCGGACGCGGATGCGCAGGAGGGTGAGCAGGACGCCGGCGAAGATGAGGCCGGTGACGACGAAGGCCAGCTGGTCGGCGACGCCGATGGTGACGCCGGTGTCCCCGCGGACGAGGATGACGGCCCACACGACGTGGATGATGACGATGAGCACCGCCAGCGCGATGACGGTCGTGCGCATCCGGCGCGGGGTGTGTTCGAACTCCCAGGTGTCGTTCATCGGATGGTCCTCAGTTCGCGCAGGGCGATGGCGGCTCCGAGGGCGGCGGCCACCGCCTCCCCGCCCTTGTCCTCGGCGGCGCCCTCGTGGCCGTCGCGGTCGCGGGCCTGGTCCTCGTCCTCGGTGGTGAGGACGCCGTGGGCGACGGGGGTGGCCTCGTCGAGGGCGATCCGGGTGAGGCCGTCGGTCACCGAGCGGCATACGTAGTCGAAGTGGGGCGTGGCGCCCCGGATGACGACGCCGAGCGCGACCACGGCGTCGTGGGTGCGCGCGAGCTCCTGCGCCACGACGGGCAGTTCCACGGCCCCGGTGACGCGGGCGAGGGTGACGGCTGCTCCGGAGGCCTCGGCGACGGCCAGCGCCCGGTCCACGAGCTGGGTGCAGATCTCCTGGTGCCACGTCGAGGCCACCACGCCGAGCCGCAGCCCGCGGGCGTCGGGGACGACCAGTTCGGGCCTTCCGCTGCCGCTCATCGCTGATCCTCTCCGTCCACGTCGGCGCCGGTCGGTCCGGCGGGCCCCTCGTCGAGCCCCTCGAGCAGGTGGCCCATACGGTCCCGTTTCGTGCGCAGGTACCTCAGGTTCTCGGGGGTCACCGCGGTGGGCATGGGCACCCTGGCCACCACCTCCACCCCACCGGCGCGCAGGGCGTCGGCCTTGGCGGGGTTGTTGGTCATCAACCGCACGCGCGTCACCCCGAGGTCACGCAGCATCTGCGCGGCGAGGCTGAAGTCGCGGGCGTCGGCGGGCAGGCCCAGGTCGAGGTTGGCGTCGACGGTGTCGCGGCCCGAGTCCTGGAGCTGGTAGGCGCGGAGCTTCTGGACGAGGCCGATCCCCCGACCCTCGTGGCCCCGCATGTAGAGGACGATCCCGCGTCCCTCCTCGCACACGGCGGCGACCGCGGCGTCGAGCTGCGGGCCGCAGTCACAGCGCAGGGAGTGGAAGACGTCTCCGGTGAGGCACTCGGAGTGGATACGGACCGCGACCGGCTCGTCGCCGGAGATGTCGCCGGCGACCATGGCCACGTGCTCGACGCCCTGGAGGGTGTCGCGGTAGCCGTGGGCGGTGAGGGTGCCGGCGGGGGTGGGCACGCGGGCCGCGGCCTCGTGGACCACCTGCACCTCGTGTGCACGCCGCCAGGCCTGGAGGGCCTCGATGGTCACGATCGCCAGGCCGTGCTCATCGGCGAAGCGCCGCAGCTCGGGGGTGCGGGCCATGGTCGTGGGGTCGTCCTCGGAGACGATCTCGCAGATCACGCCGGCGGGACGCAGTCCGGCCAGGCGGGCCAGGTCGACCGCGGCCTCGGTGTGTCCGGGCCGGGTGAGGACGCCGCCGGGCCGGGCGCGCAGGGGCACCACGTGGCCGGGGCGGGTGAAGTCGCCGGGGACGGTGTCGTCGGCGGCGAGCAGCCGCGCGGTGCGGGCGCGGTCGGCGGCGGAGATACCGGTGGACACGCCGGTGCGGGCGTCCACGGTCACGGTGTAGGCGGTGTCGTGGCGGTCCTCGTTGATGGCCCGCATCGGCGGCAGGTCCAGGCGGAGACAGTCCTCGGCCTCGAGCGCCACGCACACGTATCCGGAGGAGTACCGCACGAGGAATCCCATGAGTTCGGGGGTGGCGAGCTCGGCGGCGAAGATCAGGTCGCCCTCGTTCTCGCGGTCCTCGCTGTCCACCACCACCACGGCCCGTCCCGCCGCGATGTCGGCGATGGCTCGCTCGATGCCGTCGAAGGTGGTCACTGGTGCGGGGTCTCCTCGTGTCTGACGAGCCCGGGCGGCGGCCGCGGGTCCGGGCTCAAGTATGGCGCATCCGGTCAGCGGGACCCGCCACCGCGTCCGTCCAGCAGCCGCTCGACGTACTTCGCCAGCACGTCCACCTCGAGGTTGACCGCGTCCCCGTGGGCCAGGCCACCGAGGATCGTGGCCTCGAGGGTGGTGGGGATGAGCGACACCTCGAACCAGGCGTCGGCCTCGCCGGGCGCGCTCACCGCCGAGACGGTGAGCGAGGTGCCGGAGACGGTGATGGAGCCCTTCTCCACGACGTAGCGGGCGAGGTCGCCGGGCAGGGAGATCCGTAGGACGTGCCAGTGCTCGTGCTCGACGCGACTGACGACGCGGCCGGTGCCGTCGACGTGCCCCTGGACGATGTGGCCGCCGAAGCGGGCGTCGGCGCGCATGGCGCGCTCCAGGTTGACGGGGTCACCGGGCGCGAGGGCGGCGAGCGCGGTGCGGTCGAGCGTCTCGGCCATGACGTCCACGTCGAAGTGGGCACCGGTCTCCCACTGGGTGACGGTGAGGCAGACCCCGTTGACGGCGATCGAGTCGCCGTGGCCGGCGTCGGAGGTGACCAGCGGGCCGCGGATCCGCAGTCGCGCGGAGTCGCCACGCCGGTCGATCGATTCGAGGGTGCCGAGCTCCTCAACGATTCCGGTGAACATCAGCGGGGTCCTCTCGTCGGTTCGATGGCGGGCGCCCGGGTGTCGGGCGCCGCGGGCGCGGGTCGGGTGGTCGGCGCCGTCATGCGCAGGTGGACGTCGGCGCCGAGGACGGTGGTCTCGCGGACGGTGAAACCGTGCGCGTCGGTGAGTGTGGCGACGCCGGCCCCCTCAACGGCCGAGCGTCCGCCGCCGAGGACGAGCGGGGCGATGTAGGCGTCGACCTCGTCGACCAGCCCGGCGGCGAGGAACGCCCCGGCCAGGCGCGGGCCGCCCTCGACGAGGACGTGACACACGTCGCCGAGCATCGCGAGCGCC
>NZ_JAALDU010000356.1 GCF_014145015.1 Dietzia sp. E1
GCGCCGGTCAGGCGGCGCCCTGCCCGCCCGCGCCGGTCAGGCGACATCCCGCCCGCCCCCGCCGGTCAGGCGGAGGCGACGGGCAGGAGGCGCCGGACCACATCGTCGAGCGTGAGGACGCCCCGCACCTCGGAGACGTGGGTGCCTGGGTGACCGCCGGATTGTTCGACGACGACGAGGTGGGCGCGCGCCTCACGCATCCTGCGGAACGCCTCGGCGACCGTCAGATCGTGCTCGAGGGACAGGCTCGGCCGCATGAGTTCCCGGGCCGTGGCGTCGCCGTCGACGTTGATCGCGTCCCGCGCGTGGACCACGCCGACCGCGGTGTCGTCCTCAAGGACCAGCAGGCGCAGGTGGCCGGTGCGGCGCGCGGTGTCGAGAATCTCCTCTGGGCCCGCGTCGACGCCGACCGAGGACATCTCCTCGGGCGCGGCGGGCTGATCGAGGTCGCGCTCGCCGAGCAGGTCGCCCACGGTGAGCTCCTGCAGTTCGAGGGCGCTGAGCAGCTGCCGCTGATGGGTGTCGTCGAGCGTCCCGGCCTCGCCGGAATGCCGGACGAGCTCACGCAGCGAGTCGGCGTCCTGGCCGGCGGCGACCTCGTCCACGGCCTCGACGCCCAGGCGGTGCAGCATCGCGTTGGCGGTGTTGTTGAGCACGAGCAGCAGCGGGCGGGTCAGCCACAGGAAGCCGCGCATCGGCAGCGACAACAGGGTGGCCGAGTACTCGGGGTGGGTGATGGACCACGACTTGGGGGCCATCTCGCCCACCACGAGGTGCAGGAATGTGACGATGATCAGCGCGAGGATGAACGCGATGACGTCGGCGGTCCACAGCGGCAGCCCCCACCCGGCGAACACCGGGGTGAGCCAGTGGTGCACGGCGGGCTTGGTGATGGAGCCCAGCGCCAGCGCGCACAGCGTGATGCCGAGCTGGGCGCCGGCGAGCAGGAGCGTCAGCTCGGACGCGTTCTTCAGGGCCGCGCGGGCCGCGGCACTGTGCGCGGCGTCGTCCTCGAGCCGGTGCCGGCGGGCGGAGATGAGCGAGAACTCGACGGCCACGAAGAACGCGGACGCCGCGATGAGCAGGACGGTCGCCACCAGGACGACCCAGGGGTTGCTCATGATCCCACCGTCGGCGTCGGCGGCGAGCAGGGTGGTGGTCGGGGTCATCGTGCGGCCTCCTCGACCACGACGTGCAGTTCCGCGGGGACGCGGCGTTCGATGCGGCGGACCTCGGTCCGCAGGACGCGATCGGCGGAGAGCTCCTCGAGAACATCCGTGTCCGGCAGCGGGATGTCGACGCGGGCGCCGACGTCCGGCAGGTCGCCGATCGTCTCGATGACCAGGCCGCCGAGTGTCTCGGCGTCGACCTCGGGGAGGGTGATGTCGAGGAGACGCTCCACCTCGTCGAGGTGGGTGTCGCCGGTGAGGACCCAGCCCAGCCCCTCGCTGACCGGGGCGTCCGCGGCCTGCGGGTCATGCTCGTCCGCGATCTCGCCGACGATCTCCTCGGCCATGTCCTCCATGGTCACGACGCCGGCGAACCCGCCGTACTCGTCCACGACCACGGCCATCTCGGAGCTCTGGGCGCTCAGTCGGGCCGCCACCTCGGGCAGCGGCAGCGACGTGGGCACCCGGATCGGGGCGCGCATCACCGTCGACACCTGGGTCAGCGAGCCGTCGGTGTCGTCGCCACAGAGCACGAGGAGGTCGTGCAGGTCGACGATGCCGATCACGTCGTCGGAGTCCTCGCCCACGACCGGGTAGCGGGTGTGTCCCGTCGCCATCTTGGACAGGACCTCGTCGACGGAGGCCTCGGCCCGGACCACGTCGGTGCGCGAGCGCGGGATCATCGCGTGCTCGGCCGGCTGCCCGGGGAAGTCGAGCATCCGGTCGAGGAGTCGACTGAGCTCGGGAGAGAGTTCGCCGGCCTCGCCCGACTCGGCGACGATGTGCTCGAGGTCGCGGGCGGTGGCCGAGTGCTCCTTGTCGTGCACCGGCTCGATGCCGACCGCCTTGAGCAGCGCCTCGGAGGCCTTGTCGAACAGGCCGATGATCCAGCCGAACACGGCGAGGTAAATGGCGGTGGACCGGGCCAGCCACCGGGCCACGGGCTCGGGCTTGGCGATCGCGAGGTTCTTCGGCACGAGCTCGCCGAAGAGCATCTGGACCACGGTCGAGAACAGCAATGCCAGGACCGTGCCCACGCCCACGCCGACGGCCTGCGGCACCGAAGCAAGGCCGAGGAGTTCACCGATCGCCCGGCCGATGAGCGGCTCGGCGACGTACCCCACGACAAGGGTGGTGACGGTGATCCCGAGCTGTGCGCCCGAGAGCATGAACGACGTGCGTCTGGTGACGCCGAGGACCCGCTCGGCGACGGGGTCGCCCTTCTCGGCCGCCGCCCCCATACGGGAGCGGTCGACGGCCATGAAGGCGAACTCCTGGGCCACGAAGTAGCCCGTCAGCGCGGTGATCGCGAGTACGACCACGACGCCCACTAGTAGCGAGAGCGCGATGCTCATCCGGTGTGCCCCCTTCCGTGAAGGGGGCTGGTAGATCGGGCCGGGGTGTCGGCTCGGCTCACTGGAGGTGCTCCTGCGCTCATCGGGTTGCACCCCGGGCCGGTCGCCCGAGGGTTGATTCCTCCGATTGTCCTGTCCTCGATGGGAAATGTCGACTCCCACCTGTGGGGCGATATCGACGGCACAGTTTGTCCCGCAGGAATAGCAGGAGTAACACTGTCCGACATGACAACTCGGAATGCCGAGGTGGCTCTCGCCGATACGGACCGCAGGTTCTTCGGCCATCCACTCGGATTGGCGAACCTGTCGGGTATCGAACTGTGGGAGCGTTTCAGCTTCTACGGCATGCAGGGTCTGCTGGCGTACTACATCTACTACGCGGTCGGGGACGGTGGACTCGGGTACTCCGAACAGATCGCGGCGTCGATCGTCGGTGCTTACGGCGGTCTGGTCTACGCCTCCGCGATCCTCGGCGGCTGGATCTCGGACCGCCTGTTCGGCGCCGAACGGACCCTGTTCGGGGCGGCCGTACTCATCATGCTCGGCCACCTGTCCCTGGCTCTCGTGCCGGGCCCCGTCGGGCTGGGGATCGGCCTCGTGTTCGTGGGCGTCGGTGCCGGCACGCTCAAGGCCACCACCTCGACCGTGGTCGGCGACATGTACCGGCGGACGGACGACCGGCGTGACGCCGCGTTCTCCATCTACTACATGGCGGTGAACATCGGTGGCCTCACGGGCCCGCTGATCACCGGGGCGCTGTGGGACGTCCACGGTTTCCACTGGGGCTTCGGTGCCGCGGCGGCGGGAATGGCGATCGGCCTCATCCAGTACGTCCTCATGCGTGGCACCACGCTCAAGGGCGTCGGGGCGGTCGTGCCCGACCCGCTCCCGCGGCCGCAGCGGGTCCGGGCCCTGATCATCGGGGTGGTCGTGGTGGTGCTCGTCGCGGCAGCGCTGGCCTTGGGCCTCATCCCGCTGGAGTCCCTGGCGGACATCGTCACCGCGATCGCCGTGGTCGGCGCCGTCGCACTGTTCGCGCTGCTGATCACCAGCCCCAAGACGCAGCCCGACGAGCGGAGCCGGGTCGTCTCTTTCATCCCGATGTTCGTCGCGTCCGTGGCGTTCTGGGCGCTGTTCCAGCAGCAGTTCACGGTGATCGCGATCTACTCGGACCAGCGACTCGACCGCAACCTGGGCGGCTGGGAGATGCCGGCGAGCTGGGTCCAGTCCATCAACCCGCTCTTCATCATCGTCTTCGCCGCGGTCTTCGCGACTCTGTGGGTGAAGCTCGGTAGCCGTCAGCCCTCCAGCCCGATCAAGTTCGCGCTCGCGAATCTCATCATGGGCATCGCCTACCTGGTGTTCCTGTTCTTCGTCGGCAGCGTCGCGACCCCGCTGCTCGGCATCGTCGGGATCCTGTTCCTGTTCACCATGGCCGAGCTGCTGCTCTCCCCGGTCGGGCAGTCGCTGTCGACCAAGCTCGCGCCGGAGGCGTTCAAGACGCAGATGGTCGCGCTGTTTTTCCTCAGCGTCTCCATCGGCAGCGCCCTGTCCGGTGTCCTCGCCGGGTACTACGACCCGAACGACGCCGGGGCAGAGCGCAACTACTTCCTGGTGCTCGGCGTCGCGTCGATCGTCCTGGCCGGGATCATCGCCGCTCTGTCGCCGTGGATCCGTAAGAAGATGATGGGCGTGCGCTGACGCACCCCTGACGCATCCCCGACGTGACCGCGGCCACCGAGGAGATCCTCGGTGGCCGCGGTCATCCGGAGGGGACGTCGCCGGCCCACCGGGCGGGCCGACCCGCCCGGTCAGTCGGCCGAGCCGGTCTGCCAGACCTCCCACGGAACCGACCAGTCACCGTTCTGCCAGACCTCCAGTTCGGGCCCGCCCGTGCCGCGCACCTCGACGACGTCCCCGGTGACCGCCTGGTCGAAGTACCACTTCGCATCCGCCGGCGCGAGGTTGAGGCAGCCGTGTGAGGTGTTGGTGTTGCCCTGTGCCCACATCGACGACTCCAGAGCGTGGAAGTAGATCCCGTCGTTGGAGATGCGCACGCCGTGGTCGACGGTGACCCGGTAACCGGCGGACAGGGGCAGGCCGTAGGTCGTGGAGTCCATCAACACCGAGCTGGACTTGTCCAGGACGGTGTAGGTCCCCGGCTGGGTCCAGAAGTGCATGGTCACGCCGCCATAGGTGGCCCAGCCGCCCTTGCCCATGGAGGTGGGCATGGTCTTGAGCAGTTCGCCGTTGCGGTACACGGAGACCGTCTTGGTCGCGTCGTCGGCGATCGCGATGCGCCGGTCGCCGATAGTGAAGTCGGCTTCCGCGCCGGCACCGCCCCACTGGTCGCCACCGAGGTCGCGCCCCTCGGTGTCGAGTTCGACCCGCACCCGGGTGCCGGTCTCGTAGTAGTCCTTTGGACGCCAGTGTGCCGAGGAGTCGTCGACCCAGAACCAGTTGCCCTCCACCTCGGGCGAGGTGGTGACCTTCATGTACTTCTCAGCTTCATCGCGGTCCGCGATGGGCTGATCGAAATCGGCCACGATGACGATCCCGACTCCGTATTCACGGTCCGACTCCAGCGTGCCGCCGCCGGTTGTCCTCAGGGTGGGCGTCACGACGGCCGCCGGGTCGGCCATGCTGAAGGTCCGGGTATCGGTCCGCGGCCCGCCGACCGTGCCCTCGTAGGTGATCTCCAGGGTGTAGGTGCGCCCGAACCCGAGCGTGACGGCCGGCTTCCACGCCGATCCGTCGCCGGAGAGTTCGCCCTCGATCTGCTTGCCCGCGTCGTTGGTGAGCACCGCGTTCGTGATGGTGCCGTTCTCGACGGTGGCCCGGACGCCGTCGACCACGGCGACGTCCGTGGCGCCGTCGGCCGGGACGACCTCCAGAGTCGCCGGGGCGGGCGCCTGCGTGGTGGGCTCGGCGGGGGTTGTCTCCCCGGCGGAGCCGGTCGATACCGGGATGGTGCACCCGGCGACGACGAGGATCAGCGCGAGCAGTCCGGCGAGCAGGGCGAGGGGGCCCGCAACCGCCGGAAGAGAGGGGGTTCCAGACCTGGACACGGACATGCAGCAACTCCGAAGCGAAAAGCGTGGGGGAGCCGGTGAATCACGGCTTATGTCGACATGATGCACTCCGGGTCCGACACGGAGCCAATCCGAAACGGCCCGGCCGTCCACTTGTTGTGGAGTTGTGACCGCCGCCGGGTCCGCGCGCTCGCTCCGAGGCGGTCGGCGGCGACGCGGACGGACGAGTACAACGGAGGCCATGAGTATCGATCGACCAGTGACCATCATCGGCGGCCACGGCAAGGTCGCCCTCCGCGCCGCCCGGATCCTGTCGGACGCGGGCGCGGAGGTGCGCTCGGTGATCCGCAACCCGGACCACGCCGACGACATCCGGGCGGCGGGCGCCACCCCCGTCGTGGCGGACGTCGAGAAGCTCGACGTCGAGGGCCTCCGCGACGTCGTCCGCGGCAGCGGCTCCGTCGTCTGGTCCGCCGGCGCCGGCGGCGGCAATCCCGACCGCACCTACGCGGTCGACCGCGACGCGGCGATCCGCTCGATGGACGCGAGCGTCGCCGAGGGCGTGGAGCGCTACGTCATGGTGTCCTACGACGGCGCCGGGCCCGATCACGGCGTGCCGGAGGACAACGCGTTCTTCCCGTACGCCGAGGCCAAGGCGGCGGCAGACGCCCACCTGCGTGAGTCCGATCTGCAGTGGACCATCCTCGGGCCCGGGGCGCTGACCGACGAGCCCGGCGGCGAGTCGATCGGGGTCGGGGAGGACAAGCGGGAGGACCGGGCGACCAGCCGCGACGTGGTCGCCGGGGTCATCGCGGCCGTCCTGCGTCGGCCCGACACCGTCCGCCGCACCATCGAGTTCTCCGACGGGGACACCCCGATCGGCGAGGCCCTGACGAGGGGCTAGCACCGGGTTATTCTCACCGGATGAGGATCCTCGTGGGCGGGTCGTGGATCACCGTGATCTGCGCACTGCTGACGGCGTCGTGGAGCGTCCCGCAGTACATCATCACCGACACCGTCACGCTCAACTCGCATCCGTTGTTCGTGGTGCTGTTCCTGTTCCCGGCGCAGATCGGCGTGCCGGTGTGTCTGTTGGTGGCGCTCAACTCGCTGCTGATGGGCCTCCGTCGTCAGCTCACCACGATGCCGAGGCGGTTCCTCGCGGGAGGCCAGCTCGTCACGGTCATCCTGCTGGGGATCTGCGCGGCGCTGCTGATCTCGCCCACCGCGTTCGGGCGGGAGTTCATCGTGATGGCGCTGGCGTTCCAGGTGGGCCAGTTGCTGGTCGCGGTCGGGCTGGTCCTGCACCTGCTTCGCCGGCGCCGCCATCGCCGTGCGGCGGAGAGCGCGCGCGTCGGCTGAGCCGAGCGGGGCACGCGCGCGGGGGTGGGCTGACACTATGGACCGCATGCGTGCCATCCACATCTCCAGCCATAACGGACCCGCCGCCCTCGAGGTGGTCGATCTCCCCGAGCCGGAGCCCGGCGCGGTCCTGATCGACGTCCACGCCGCCGGCGTGACGTTCCCCGAGGTGCTCCAGACCCGTGGCAGGTACCAGATCTCTCCGCCTCTGCCCTTCATCCCGGGATCGGAGGTCGCGGGCGTGGTGCGGTCCGCGCCCGAGGGATCGGGATTCGCCGCGGGGGACCGCGTGTGTGCCTTCCCCGGCCTGGGTGGCTTCGCCGAGGTCGTGGCGACCGAACCGTCCCAGGTGTTCCACCTTCCGGAGAACCTCAGCTTCGTCCAGGGCGCGTCGATCCCCATGAACGTGCTCACCGTCCACTTCGCGCTGGCCCACCGCGGTCGGCTGCAGCCGGGTGAGACGGTGCTCGTGCACGGCGCGGGCGGCGGGATCGGCATCGCCGCCACCCAGTTCGCCACCGCCCTGGGGGCCCGCGTCATCGCCGTGGCCTCCACCGAGGAGAAGCGGGAGCTCGCGCGGAAGGCCGGCGCGACCGACGTCATCGCACCCGAGGGATTCAAGGACGCCGCGAAGGAGCTCACGGGCGGCAAGGGCGTCGACATCGTCGTCGACCCAGTGGGCGGCGACCGGTTCACCGACTCCATCCGCGCGCTCGGTCAGGAGGGGCGGATCCTCGTCATCGGATTCACGGCCGGGGAGATCCCCACGGTCAAGGTCAACCGGCTGCTGCTGGGCAACAAGAGCGCGGTGGGCGTCGGCTGGGGCGAGTACTGGATGTCCAACCCCGGCTACCTGCAGAAGCAGTGGGCCGAGGTCGAGCCGCTGCTGGCCGCCGGCAGGCTCGACCCGCTCGTCGGCGCAGAGTTCCCGCTCGAGAAGGCCTCCGAGGCGCTCGAGCTCATGGACGGCCGCGGCGCCGTCGGCAAGATCGTCCTCACCACCGGCCGCTGACCCGACCCCGCGCCGGGGCTGACCCGGTCCCGCGCGGGGGTGGGGTCGGGCGCCGTCAGCGCACCAGGGCCTGCAACCGCCGCCCGGCCTCCGCGAGCACCTCGGGCCGCTTGCAGAACGCGAACCGCACCAGGTGCGACCAGTCGTCGGTGAACGCGTCCGTGAACGGCGCGAACGGCACCGCCGCCACCCCGACCTTCTCCGGGAGCTCGAGGCACCACGCCGCCGCGTCGGTCACCCCGAGCGGGCCCGGGTCGGCGGTCAGGAAGTACGTGCCGTGTGCGACGACGAGGTCGAACCCGACCCCCGTGAGGATCTCCGCCAGCTCGTCCCGCCGGGTCTGCATGTCTTCCCGCAGCGTCGCGATCCACCCCTGCTCGTGGCGCAGGGCGTGCGCGACGGCCGGCTGCAGCGGCGAGGCGACGGTGAAGCTCATGTACTGCCGCGCGGTGCGCGCCCCCTCGACGAGGTCCGCCGGCCCGGTGAGCCACCCGATCTTCCAGCCCGTGCAGTTGAGCAGCTTCCCCGCGCTGGAGATCCGCAGCGTCCGCTCCGCCATCCCGGGCAGCGTGGCGATCGAGACGTGCTCGACCCCGTCGTACGTGAGGTGGGAGTACACCTCGTCGGAGATCGCGATTGCGTCGAACTCGTGGCACAGGGCCGCGATCTCCTCGAGGTCCTCCCGCGGCAGCACGGCTCCCGTGGGATTGTGCGGCGTGTTGACCAGCACGGCCCGCGTCCGCGGGGAGAACGCGTCCCGCAGCGAGTCCACGTCGAGTCGGATATGGCCGCCCGAGCGGACCAACCGCGCGGCGCGACGGGTGGCGCCGGCCATCGCCACCGCGGCCACGTAGGAGTCGTAATACGGCTCGATGACGACCACCTCGTCGTCGTTCTCCACCAGGCCCACCACCGCGGCGGCGATGGCCTCCGTCGCGCCGACCGTCACCAACGTCTCGGTGTCCGGATCGTGCACCAGGCCGGTGCGCGCGGTCTCGTCGGCGACGATCGCGTGGCGCAGTTCGGGGATCCCCATGCCGGGCGGGTACTGGTTGTGGCCGTCGCGCAGGGCCCGCACCGCCGCCTCGATCATTGACTCCGGCCCGTCCGTGTCCGGGAACCCCTGCCCCAGGTTGATCGCGTCGAACTGCGTGGCCAGGCGCGAGACCTCGGTGAAGATCGTCGTGGCGTGGGGCGCGAGTCTGCGGACCGTCATGGGGGAAGCCTAGGTGTCCCGGCGGGGGCGGTGGCCCCTGGCGGGGTCGATACCATGGGCGGCATGTCCGAGCCCTTCTCCGCCGCCACGCCCGCCCCGATCGGAGCCGCCGCGAGCGGCCCGGCCACCAGGGTTGGCCCGTGCACCCAGCGCCGGGCCGTGCTGGCCGCCCTGCCCGGGATCATCCTGCTGCCGGGCATCGCCTCCGCGTGCGGGATGACCGAGCCGGCGCAGCCGCCGTCGACCGTGCAGCAGACCACCACGGTGCCCGCGACCACCGTCCCGGCCGCCGAGATCCCCGTCGGCACCGCCAAGCAGTTCAAGGCCGGCGACTCGACGGTGATCGTCGCCCAGCCCACCGAGGGCGAGTTCGTCGCCTACTCCGCGCGCTGCACCCACCAGGGCGGCGTCGTCCAGGTGATCGAGGGTATGACGCTGCGCTGCCCGCTCCACGGCGCCGAGTACGACGCCACCGACGGCCGCAACACCCTCGCCCCCGCGCCGCGCCCGCTCGACGTGGTGCCGGTAAGCGAGTCCGGCGGCCAGCTCACCCTCGGCTGACGGCGGGCGGGGGGTGCGGGTTGCGGCGCGGCCCCGGGCAGGGGTACAACGGGAACACGTTCTCAGGGCGGGGTGAAACTCCCCACCGGCGGTGATGTCATCGACCCCATGGTCGGCGGCGAGCCCGCGAGCGCCCCGCACGCGCGGGGGTCAGCAGACCCGGTGTGATCCCGGGGCCGACGGTCATAGTCCGGATGGAAGAGAACCTCGCGTCACCCGATGCGGACCCGGCCGGCGACGGTCGTGGTCGGGCGGGCGTCGTGGCACAAGCCCTGGGCCGTCTGTGTAGAGCCCGTGAAAGGGGCACACGATGAGCCTCCTCGTCTCCTTCCTCGACGCGCAACTGGTGATCGGCGGAGTCCCGATCCTGTGGCGCGAGATCATCGGCAACGTCTTCGGCCTCGCCGCCGCGATCGGTGGCATGCGCCGCGTGGTGTGGGCGTGGCCGGTGGGGATCGTCGGCAACCTCACCCTGCTCACCGTCTTCCTCGGCGGCGTCTTCCACACCCCGCAGCACGTCGACCTCTACGGCCAGGCCGGCCGGCAGGTGATGTTCCTCGCGGTGGGCGTGTACGGCTGGTGGCAGTGGTCGCGGACGCGGCGGGCCAACGCGACCGCTGCTGCCGCGGCGGCCGCCCACGGTGGGCCCGTCGCTGACGCGCCCGCGGTCCGACCGCACTGGGCGACGGGCCGTCAGAGAGCCGGGCTCGTGGTGGGGATGCTCGTCGGGACGCTGCTGTTCGGCTGGATCTTCGCGCAGCTCGGCTCGTGGGGCCCGTGGGCGGACGCGTGGATCTTCACCGGCTCGATCCTCGCGACCTACGGCATGGCCCGCGGCTGGACAGAGTTCTGGCTGCTGTGGATCGCGGTCGACGTCGTGGGCGTTCCGCTGCTGCTCAAGGCCGGTTACTACCCGTCGGCGGTGTTGTACCTCGTGTACGCGGCGTTCGTCATCTGGGGGTTCGTGGTGTGGTGGCGCGTCGACCTGGCGGAGCGAGCGGCGGCGGTCACGGCCGTCGGGAGGACGGAGTCGCTGGCGGAGCCGCAGCGGGCGTAGTTCCACTGCCGGGTACGCACCGCTGCGTCGATCCGCCCTCCGATTCGCGACTTGCCCTCCGATTCACGATTCGCCCTCCGGAGTGCGCTCCGCGCTAGGAACTCCGCGGGCGGATCGTGAACCGAGGGGCGGATCGCACTTCCGCGGGCGGATCGCACTTCCCGCGGGCGGATCGTTAGCCCCGCGGACACCGAGCCCACGCAGTTCACCGGCCGTGGTGTCGGGAGGGCCCGCCCTGTCGCGTCGCGCCACCTATCCGATTGCACGCCGCCTAAGGGGTCCGATAGGTGTCGCGTGGGCAGATAGGTGACGTTCGCAAGGGCGGACCCGGACCGCCACAAACCGCCGCCCGCAGCCGCCA